>JASHYZ010000020.1 GCA_030042795.1 Terriglobia bacterium
TATTTCAACTCTTGCACTGAAATTGGAAGCTGTCTGAACGGGATGTTCACCCTGCACAACCTCCAGTCCACTCATTACCATGCGGGTCGAGTCACGGCACGCAAGAACTTCAAAGGTAATCACTTCGTCTTCGCTTCTTACACGGAGTCCCGGGCGACCTCAAGCGCCGCCCTTTCCTTCAACCTGGAGAACCAACTTTTTAGCCCGCAATTGCCAGGGCCGATGCCCTGGGACTCGCCCCATCGCCTCGTGTCCTGGGGATTCCTGCCCCTGCTGCGAGGCTACGATTTGGCCTATACCGTGGAGGCGCGCAGCGGCTATCCGTTCTATCTTGTTAATGAGAATCAGGAGCTCGTGGCCCCGCCCGGTACGATGCGCTTCCCCGCCTACTTTTCTCTCAACCTGGCCATCGAGAAGCGCTTTCACCTGTTCGGGTTCGAGTGGGCGCTGCGCGCCGGGTTCGACAACATCACCAACCACGACAACCCCACGGTGGTTAACAATAATGTGGACTCACCAGAGTTCTTGACGTACGCCGGCAGCGAGGGCCACGTCCTCACTGCGCGCATTCGGCTACTGGGGCGGAAGTAGGGTGGTTGCAGCGCGCTGGATTTTTCAAGGACCCCCGCTTGCGCGGGGGTGACGTGTTGGACTCAGAAGCTGTAGTCCAGCACGGACATTCCCGCGAAAGCGGGAATCCACGAGTTTTCACCATAACGACTTACAGGAGCTCTTGTGCATTGGACCACGGAATTAAGCCAGGAGATCGCGGGCGCGGTTCTGACCGACGATGCCTCGCGCCAGGCAGTCTCGACTGATTTCGGCCGAGTGGTTACGCGACTGCCAGCTTGCGTCGTGCGTCTAGCGGCTGCCGCCGACGTCGCCCGAGTGATCAAGTTCGCGGCGCGGCACCAGCTTAGCGTGGCCACGCGAGGCGCGGGGCATTCTCAGTCCGGGCAAACACTTTCCGAGCATATCGTCCTGGACATGGGTGCTCTGGCCACCCGCCTGCAAGTCGATCCGCAAGCGCAAACTGTGACCTGTTCCGCCGGAACACCGTGGCGATCCCTCCTGACGGAGACGGCACAGGCGAGCCTATCACCTCCGGTGCTCACCAACAACCTAGACGTCACTGTGGGCGGGACCCTCTCGACCGGCGGTCTCGGAGTGGCTTCCTGGAAGTTCGGCACACAGGCGGATCACTGCGTGGAGCTTGAAGTCGTCACCGGCGAGGGCGAAGTCGTGCGCTGCTCCCGCGAGAACAATCCCCAACTCTTTGACGTGGTACGCGGCGGCCTCGGACAGTTCGGGGTCATCACGGAGGCCACCCTGCGTTTGCGGCAGCACCAATCGCGATTTCGCAGCTTCTATCTGCTGTACGACGACCTCACTTACCTCCTCGATGACCTGCGCGTTTTGATGACGGAAGATCGCTTCCAGTATCTCGAATCGTGGGCTGTCCCCTGTCCCCAAGGTTTCAAGAAGGTAGGCGGTGAGCGTCAACCCTTCGCGCAGTGGTTCTATCCGTTACACGTCACCATAGAAACCGGCGACGCGCCGCCGGCACCCATGGAAAAGCTCATGGGCTTGCATTTCTACCGGCTGGTTCACACTGAGGATGGACTCATCGAGGAGTTCTTCAGCCGGCTTGACCCTCTGTTCGCGCTCTGGAAACACGCGGGCTTTTGGAACTACGCTCATCCCTGGATGGAATGTGTCCTCCCTTGGCAGTCCTGTCAGCTTTACATCACCCAGGTGTTGTCGCAGTTGCCGCCGCAAGCGATTGCCGGAGGGCACATCCTGTTGTGGCCGGCGCGGGGCGATGCCTCTTCCGTCCCTCTGTTCATGCGGCCGCCCGGCGACTTCTTGATGGGGTTCGGTCTCCTTCCCGCCGTCCCTCCGCACTTTCTCACTGAGGCGCTTCCGCGCCTGAATTTTGCCACCGCTGCCTCGATGCTGATGGGTGGGAAACGCTACCTCTCGGGTTGGACTTCGTTCGACCGCGACCAGTGGAAGGCACACTACGGCGCGCAGTGGGCGACGGTTGTAGAGCTTAAGAAGCGATTCGATCCGAAGGGTGTGTTGAATCCCGGCTTCATCCCGCTCGATTAAGCGGCGCCGCCCTATCCGGCCATGGGTCGGGGCGCCCGCGCAGCTATAATCGAAAGCGCGATGCGCTTTGAGTTCTTTGTCGCTCTCCGCTACTTGAAGGCCAAACGACGTCAGGCCGCCATCTCTGTAGCCACCGTGATCTCGATTGTGGGAGTGATGGCCGGGGTGGCCGCCCTGGTGATCGCCCTTGCTGTGAATAATGGATTCCGCGAAGACATGGAAAGCCGCCTGGTGAATGCGACGGCCAACATCAACTTGGTGCGGGTGAAGAACGACGGCATTGCGAACTATGACGAGCTGGCCTCGCGTCTAGCCAAGATTCCCCACGTGGTTGCCGCCGCTCCCGCGCTTTACGAACCGGTGCTGGCTTCTCACGGTTCGCGCGCCGACGGAGTCATCATCAAGGGCGTCGATCCTGAGCGAGAGGTTCGCGTGGGCGATTTGCTGAAGCGCCTCAGTGCCGGTTCCCTCGATGACTTAAGCCGCAGCTTTCCGGACGCTGACCCCATCATTCTCGGCAAGGAATTAGCGCAGGATATCGGCGCCCGCGTGGGCGATACGATTCTTATCACCAGCCCTCAAGGCTATGTTACACCTTACGGAGTGGCCCCGAAATTCAGGCACTTTCGCGTGGTGGCCATCTTCAACTCGGGGTTTTACGACTTCGACTTCGGATGGGCCTTCACCAATCTGGACGCTGCGCAACGGCTTTTCGATCTTCCCAACGAGGTTTCCGTCATAGAGTTCCGAATCGATAACATTTACGATCCCGATCCCGTGGCGGAAGCCATCCGCAAGGCTGCGGGACTCGGCTTCGACACGACCACCTGGGAGGAGCAGAACCGTTCGCTCTTCAACGCGCTAAGCCTGGAAAGACTGGTCACCATCCTCACGATCGGCCTTATTGTCCTGGTCGCAGCCCTTAACATTTTCATAACGCTCGCCATGATGGTGATGGAGAAGAACCGTGAAATCGCCGTGCTGATGTCGATGGGCGCCCGCAAGCGTCAGGTTTGGGCGCTGTTTACACTCCACGGCTTACTCATTGGCGCGGTGGGTACGCTTCTTGGCCTCATTGTCGGCTACTCCGCCTCCTGGGCGGGAAATCGCTACAAGCTCATCCACCTTCAGGCCGACGTTTACTCGCTTCCCTTCGTCCCCTTTCACCCCCGGCCTTGGGATGGCCTGTGGATCGCCCTCGCCGCCCTCATCATCAGCTTCCTGGCTACGCTCTACCCGTCACTCAATGCGGCGCGGCTGAAGCCGGTGGAGATCTTGCGCTACGAGTGAAGGGATCGGGTGATCGGGCCATCGAGTGATTGAGTGATTGAACGCCGCGATTCGTCACCGATTCTAGGACTAGCGTCATACGTCGGGGTGACGCTGAGGCAGACATTGGGCTCCAAAGACACGTCAAGCTACTTCAGCGGCTCATAGCTGATTTGGTGTTCCACATGAGTTCTCTCGAAATCGGTGTTTTGGAGCGAAATCATCACGGTGCGGCCCCAGACCATGAAGAGGTGAATCCGGAATTCAGTACCGAAACTGGTGGGAAACCAAACCCCTTCGGGCTGGCGCTGGTATTGGACGTTGAACCCCAGACCCGGAAGGTCTATCACAAGCTTTCGCAACAAAAAGGGCAGGGGGCGCGAGAGCTTGGTGTACACGCGGACCGGTTGAAAGTCAGTGGCGTCGATGTCCGCTTCACCCGCCCAGTCGTAGTCCTTGCGATCCTTGGGCCGGAAACCGATACGATACACATTCCGGCCCTGCTGGGTTTCTTCTCCAATTAAATGGTATTGATAGTTCTTTTGCTGGTTGGTGGTCAACGGGAACAGGTCGTGCGCGATGCCATCCCTGGAGCGATCTTCCTTGGAGTCATGCTTAAGATCGTTCGTGATGCCGTCGTTGGAGTTCTCTTCCATCAGGTCGTGACGAAAGTCGTTCAGCATGTCGCCATCGATGCTGTCGACATCGGGCCGGGGCTCGCCCTTGAACTCGAGGTACTGACCCTTGTGCCGGTAGTAGCCACTGATCGCCGTCAGCTTGCGCTGGGTGCCGTTTGGTGTCGGTGTGATCAGATAGTCTGCAACTTCGTCGCGCATCTTGGCGCCGCTCGCCTTCTGTAACACCACGTGAATACGCTGGTGGTAGATATATTCGCTGCGCTGCTGGTCGCTGCGGTCCTGATTGGCGGCCACGAGGGCCATAATGGTCTCGGCTGTCAACGGCGGCTGATCGGCGCCCTGGAGGATGCCGGCCAGCCAGAAAGCCGTGATCGCAGCAGCGGCGAATATCATCAGGCGAGGGCTCCCACGGCAATTACGGAAGGTCTGGCTTTCAGGTTCAGAAACATTTGTCGAGCGCTAACTCACCAAGGCTCAAATCATGCGAAAATAGGAGAGTCTGGCATCGGAAATCCAAATTTGTCTAGGAGTACCCTGTGAGTGCCCGTCAACTCGATGACGTAGCTATCGTCATTCGCCCTGAGCGCGATAACCTGGCCGTAGTCACCAGTGACTTTCTGGAGGGAGGCACCGAGCTGCAATACGGTGGTCGCACTTTGCAGATGTCAGGCCGGACGTTGCGGGGTCAAAGCTTCGCCATCGCCAGAATCGCAAAGGGCGAGGCCTATGTTACGCTGGGCGACCCCATTGGGATTGCGTCGCGCGACGTTGAGCCCGGAGAACCCATCGATACCACCAACCTCGAAGACCGCCTCCCTCGCTTGGCGGTGCGGTACCGCGACAACCCGGTGCCCACTCCCGTCGATCCCGCGCTTGCCAGAATGACTTTCGATGGCTATGTTCGCCCTGACGGAACCGTCGGCACGCGGAATTACGTGGGCGTCGTGACTTCGGGAATGTGCTCATCGACCGAAGCACATGAAATTGCCGGTCGAGCCATGCGCGAGATCTATTTGCGCGAGAAGTTTCCCAATGTGGACGGCGTGATACCTATTTCACAGGAGTCCGGCTGCGGCATGCCTGACGGCGCGGCCGTGGATCTGCTCAATCGCCTGCTTGCCAACACGCTGCGCCACCCGAATCTCGGCGCGGCCATTTACATTGACCTGGGGTGTGGCAAAACCTGCGTGGAGTGCTCGGCGCCCATCTTTCAGTCCGCCGTACCAGACTACAACCAGCGCGTGATCAACCTGACAATCCAACACAACGGGGGCAGCCGCCGAACCGTCGAGCGCGGGCTGGAACTCGTGGAAAAGCAGCTCCACCAGGCCAACCGGTTCCGAAGAGAGCCGGTGCCGATCTCCCGGCTTATTGTGGGCACCAAATGCGGCGGGTCAGACCGGTGGTCCGGCGTCACCGCCAATCCCGCCGTGGGTGTTGCCGCCGACATGTTTGTCAAGGCTCAGGGAGCAGTGTTCCTTCCCGAAATCCCGGAGTTGCAGGGCGCTGCAATGGTGGACCTCGCGGCTCGCGCCCGGACACGTCAGGTAGGTAAGAAACTGATCGGAGCTCTGAAACGATACGAGAAGTACGTGCACTCCTTCGGCAGGGAGTTTGACGATTTTCGGGATAACCCTTCTCCGGGCAACATTAAGGGCGGCATCTACAACATCTATTTGAAGTCGAGCGGCGTGAAAGCCAAGGGAGGAACCTCCGTCGTTGAGGACTTGGTGGAATACGGCGAGTGGCTAGGCGAACGCCGGGGCCTCTACGTACTGTACACGCCGGGATACGACCAAATCTCTACGCCAGCACTCTTTCTCAGCGGAGCTCAAGTCGCTCTCTTCACCACCGGCCGTGGCACGGGCATCGGCTGTGCGCTTGGTCCGGTTCTCAAGATCGGCTCCAATTCGCCGCTGGCGCGGATGAACGGCGATATCGATATCGACGCGGGCGCCGTTCTTGAGAAGCGCAAGACGATCGAAGAAGTGGGCCGGCAGATTTTCCAGGAAACAATCGATGTGGCCTCCGGCCGCAAGCTGACGCGTGCTGAAGAGGCCGGCTACCACCATGAGTTCAAGATTTGGGAATCCCTGTGGCCTACCCTATAGGCCTGTGACCACGCTTGTCCTTTCCGCTCGCGAAAACTTTTGAGAGAACGGTGAAGACCAAGACCTCAAAGAAATCATAATAGGAAGTTTTTAAGAAAACTGACGAATGGGCGCCACGTGCCTGCTCTGCTGTTTTTGGGTATTTCGCTATGAGGCGCGCATTCTTCGAGGGTTCTCCACCTCGACATTCTCAGCCCATAAGTGTGTTCGGATCATCCGAAGGCGTCGACTTTTTTGATTAACATGTCAGCTCTATTGCATAAATATTCATATTTGTGCATAATGAAAAACGAATCTCATGGCAAGTGCATCTAAACGTTTGCGGCAAGGTCAGATCTTGAAGCTGGTGGCAGACAGCGGTATCGGCAGCCAGGACGATTTGCGGCGAAAACTGGCTCACGAAGGAATGCGGGTGACACAGGCCACCTTGTCGCGGGATCTTCAGGAATTGAAACTGGTGAAGACGGCTGAGGGTTATCGCGTGCTGCAAGACGCGCCTTCCGAAGAGGACGCGCAATCGCGACTAACGCGCGCTTTGAGGGAGTTCCTGCTGGATGTGCGCGAGGCGCAGAACCTGCTGGTGTTGAAGACGCCTCCCGGCGGGGCGCAGCCGCTGGCGGCCGCTCTTGACGCCGGGCGTTTGAGGCAGTTGGCCGGCACCATTGCCGGAGATGACACCGTGCTGGTGGTGACGCCGTCGCGCCGCGCGGCGGCGGGTTTGCAGAAGCGGATGCGTGAGTTGTTGCAATGAGCGAACAGAGTCGATCAAAGACGCACGTGGCCGTGGTTGGGGCCACGGGGTACGCGGGCGCTGAACTGGCCCGGCTGCTCGTCCGCCATCCGCACGTGGCGGAGCCCACGTTCTATCTGCGCGGCAGCCATGCCTCAGCGCATTGCCTCAGCGAGGTTTTCCCGGAATTCCGCGGCTGGGGCGAAGCTCCGTGCCGACCGTTCTCGCTCGAGGCGGTGATTAATAGCGGTACTCAGGTGGTGTTTCTTTCTACACCGCATGAGGCCTCCTTGGAGTTGGTGCCGGCGTTGCTTGAGGCAGGGATGCGGGTAGTAGATTTAAGCGGCGCTTTTCGTTTCCGCACACCGGAAACCTTCGCGCAGTGGTACAAGCTGCCAGCGCCTGCGCGCGAGCTGGCAGAGTCGGCGGTCTACGGCTTGCCGGAGCTTTATGCGGACGAGTTGGTCTCGGCGCACCTGGTGGCGAATCCTGGCTGCTATCCCACCTCAGTGATCCTCGGGCTGAAGCCGTTGCTTGCTGCGGGCGTCGTGAACACGGAGCGCGGCGTGGTGTGCGATTCGAAGTCGGGGGCGAGCGGCGCAGGCAAGGAGCCTAAGAGCGAGCTCCATTTCGTGGAAGTCAACCAGAACCTGCGCGCTTACGGTCTGTTCGCCCACCGGCACACACCCGAGATCGCCGAGCACACGGGGATGAGAACGCGCGACTTTATCTTTGCCACTCATTTGCTCCCGTTGGAGCGCGGAATTCTTTCCACGCTTTATGTCTGGCTCGATGGAGAGCACAGCGCGGAAGAGATAGAGAGTCTCTACCGAAGCTTTTACGCGAGCAAGCCCATGGTGCGGATCTGGGCGGCCGGGCGTTTGCCGGATCTGCACCACGTGGCGCACACGAACTTCTGCGACATCGGCTTTGGTTTGGACCCGTCACGTGAGCGTTTGGTGGTGGTGTCGTGCCTGGATAATCTCGGCAAAGGCGCGGCCGGCCAGGCGGTGCAGAATTTTAACTGGATGTTTGGTTGCGAGGAGGCTTGTGGACTGAAATGAGACTGGTCGTCAAATTCGCCGGGGCCTTGTTAGAGAAGCCGAACGAATCGGCCTATGCCTCGAGGGCAAGACAAGCGGCCGAGATCGCTCGCCACGGCCATGAAGTGCTCGTGGTCCATGGGGGCGGGCGCACCTTTACGGCGACGCTGGCGCGCCTGGGAATTGAGAGCCGGTTTGTTGAGGGTCTGCGCGTGACGGATGCTGAGACG
>JASHYZ010000185.1 GCA_030042795.1 Terriglobia bacterium
CCCGGGCTCAGCGCTGATCTCTTTTATGCCGGCTGGAATGACGCCGGTGCAGTCACCGTGGAGGCTGTGCGCTAATAAGGAACACGTGAGCAACCTATGGCGGCTTTTTGCGATTCGCGCCGAGTGAGAAAGTTTTGGGCAGCTATCGTTCGTAGGAAAGGAGCATCACCATGGCATTACTGGAACGTGTTCGGACGCTAGTCCGGGCGAATCTCAACGATTTGATCGACAAGGCTGAAGATCCCGAGAAGATGCTGAAGCAGCTTATTCTCGATATGGAAAATCAGCTTATCCAGGTGAAGACGCAGGTGGCAGTCTCCATCGCCGATCAGCATATGTTGGAGAAAAGGCGACAGGAGAACGAGCAGCAGGCAACCGACTGGATGCGTAAGGCGGAACTGGCCGTCGACAAGCGCGAGGATGACCTGGCGCGCGCCGCTCTCGATCGCCATCACAGCTACACGCAGATGGCGGAAAACTTCAAGGAGCAAGCTGAAGACCAGAAAGTGCAGGTGGAGAACTTGAAATCCGCCCTCCACAAGTTGGAGCAGAAGCTGGCGGAAGCTCAAGCTAAGGTTGATCTCCTCATCGCGCAGCATCGGCGCTCACGTGTATCACTCAAAGCGAGCTTGGCGCAAATGCAGGTGGGCGACCAGTCGAAGCTGGCGGCATTCGACCGCCTGCAGCAGAAGGTGATCCGCACGGAAGCCGCGAGCGAGGCTGCCGCCGAGATGGCGTCTGACAACCTGGACGACAGGCTGCGCAAGCTCGATCGCGAGGATCAGGTCGACAGGTTGCTGGCCGAGCTCAAGGCGCGGAGAGCTGTGAGCTGAGAAAAAACGGAAGACGGGCTTGCGGAACACAAGCCCGTCGCGGCTACTCTGGCACTATGGGGCGTCATTAAGCTGTCAAACTCTTCAACTGTTTGACTCTTTAACTCAGCGGTGGTGTCCCCCGCCACCACCACCGCCGTGGAACCCGCCACCCGACGCGTGGCCTCCACCAAACCCACCTGAATGCCCGCCGCCACCTCCCCCGTACGAGCGTGGAGCGCTGTGGCTCGGAGCCCGATACCCGCCGGAAGGAGCAGACCGTCCGTAGCCGCCGTAGTTGGGCGCTGAGCGCGGCGAAAACATCGGACGGCTCATTTGCAAGGGCGGGCGGCTATAACCGTAGTTGCGCGCTCCCCCGGTGTAATATCCGGAACTCGGCCGCGCCTGCCCAGTGTAGTAACGTGAACCCGAGGCGGACCCGAAGTTTGACTCCGAGCGGCCCGGCTGTGAGCTGAACCGCTGCCAGCTCTGTTGTGCGCCCCCTTGCGAGCCGCCTCTGGCTCCGGCACTGTTACCGGACTGACCTGCGCGCGTGCCGCCCTGGCCCGCGAAGCGCTGCCAGCCCTCAGGGGCTTGGCTAGACCGCGGCCCGCTCTGTCGGCTGAAGTTCGCGGTGCTACCGCGTCCGTTTGCCGTCTGCCCCGAGCTCCCGAATCCCCGGTTCTCATTGTCAGCCGCCGTGCGGTTCATCGCGGACGCGTTGACTCGTTCGTTCTCCTGCCGGATTGCCTCTGACTGCTGGGCAAAAGACGCGCGGTTGGACGACGGAGCCCGCGTTCCAGCGAAATGCTCTGACGTTGAACCTCTAGCGATCGTGCCGGCCGCAGCGGACCGGCTCGTTGCCGAGAGACTGGCTCGCGTAGGCGCGATGGGCATCCGCCCCGCCATCATCGAGCCACTTCGCAGCGTGTCGGCCGTTACCGTGCCCGTTTGGCCTCGCATCCCACCCTGCCCGAAGTGATCGCTCGCGATACTGGTAATGCCTCGCCTGACTCCCGCGTCAGTGAATGCCCGGTCCAGGTTCGAACCGTAGGCCGGACGGTCCGCTCCTGCCAACGGGTGAATGAAGCCGTTGTGGATGTTGGTTACATTCGTGATATTCATCGCATTGAACCGGCCTCCGCGACCCCACATAGGGTAGAACGGATCACGCGGTCCAACCGGAAGCCAGCCGATGCGGCCCCATCCCCAGCCACCGCCGAATCCGAACCCGAAACCAAAGCCGAAATGTCCCCATCCGAAGCCAAAGAACGACACGTAAGCCGGCGCCCAGATGGGACGGTACCAGCCAAGACCCCACCCAAAACCAACCGGTCCCGGCCACCAGCACCAGATGTTGTTGTAGTAGAACCAGCGGCCGTAGTGGTAAGGAGCCCATCCCCAAGGTTCGTAAGATACCCACGTCCAGCCCCAGTCCGGCTCCCAAACCCAGGTACCATCGGAGTAAGGCGCCCATCCCGGCGCCTGTGCCGGCGCCCACACTTCGCCGTAACCGGGGACGTTCTGCCACTGGCCATAAGTGTCAAGATCAGCGCTGCCTGTGTAGTAGGGATTGGTGTTCTCCCAGCTCTTCGCGCTAAGAATCGTCCTGTCGCGCTCGGCGTTCCAATGGTCCCAATCGTCGCGCGCCCGTGCCTCATCGATCCTGTACTCGGGGTTGTCCGACCCGTGGATGGTGATGGTTTGTCCTTTCTCAACCGTGGTGCTGCCTTGAGGCGTTGAGACCTGTGCTGAGCCCTCCCGCACCGTGAACGACGTCTCGGTGGGTGAATTCACCTCAACCCGGTAGGCGCCCCGTCCAGCCGGATGAATGGCAACATTGGGAGTGTCAATCTCCGGCGCGGGGCCCCCGTCACGGATCACATCGAAATCCACCTGGCCTTGCGCCACTTGCACCTGGGTGCGCCCCTGAGTAAGATCGGCTACTCTCACCTCCGCATCGTGGTCGAGGCGCAGCACATTGGCATAGTCGAGCTCGATCTCAGCCCGCGAGTGAGGTCCCGTGGAGAGTTGATCGCCCGGAACCACCGGTGTATTGATGGTGTCCGCCACCCAACTGCCGGAGTCGCCGCGCTGCGTGGAGAGATTGCCGTCAATGATGCTGATGCGCCCAACGGCTGACTGCGGCTGCGGTGGTGGCCCCTGCTCTTGTTGTGGTGCACCTTGCTGCGCCGGACCCGATTCCGGATATTGACCCTGGTCTGGAGGCGGGCCCTGCTCCTGCGGCTCGTCCTGAGCGCCAAGATACATGACGGGAATCAGAACCAGCGCCGAAGATATCAGCAATCCTAACAAAATGCGTTTCATAACGTCTCCTGCTAACCTCACACCATAACTCCACCCTGTCAAAGGCAAGCTGGCTGCCAAATGTGTCGCGCATTTGAAGCGAGGCGCGTGGGCCAAGTTATGAGCAAGTTACGACGATAGGGGCAAGGAAGAACGGGTTTAGGCTCGCCCTCGAAGTCGCACCATTTAAGCCACTATGGTTGATTTCCACCATCGCTCCGCCGCTACCCGCGCTTGAGGCACACGACCTCATGATGCGTCCGGCAAACTCCTTCCAAGAGCCTCGACCCTGCATTGGCCGCAGCATCTGCGCTATGAGAGAATGAAGTCCCTAGGAAAGTTCTTATGCGCCTACAGTCGCTTTAGCTCAGCCGTAAAGCTAGAGGACGTGTAGCGATCCTCCGGGAGGAACTCAGTTTGATCTCCGAAGTCACGGGTGAAGTCCTCTACGACCGCATCCGGCGCAACGCGCTCGTGGTGCGGGTCAATGCGCTCTGCTACGAGCTGCTGGTGCCATCCGGCATTGCCTCGCGGCTGCGCCAGAGACCGCCGGACGATCGCCCAAACCCGCTGACGTTCTACACCATCTACTACATTGATGGCGGCCTCGGCGGCGGGCACATGACGCCGCGGCTGATCGGCTTCCTTGATCCGCTCGACCGGGAGTTCTTTGAGGCCTTTACGACAGTGCCGGGCGTGGGCTTCATGAAAGCGCTGAAGTGCCTCGTCCGGCCCATGAGCGAGATCGCGCAAGCCATCGAGCGCGGGGATTCGCGCTTCCTGCAGGATCTGCCCGGAATCGGGCCCAAGATGGCCGAGCGCATCAGCACCGAGCTCCGCGGTAAAATGGCTAAGTTCGCCCTCGCGCCCAGTGAGGCGCCCCTTTCGGTGGAACAAGAGACGGACGCAGAGTTGCGCCAGGAAGCCGTCCAGGTGCTTGAGCAGCTCGAATATTCGCGCGGCGAGGCGCAGCGCATGGTGGCGGACATTTTTTCCCGGCAAAAGCACCTGAAGTCAGTGGAAGACTTTTTGAAGAAGGTGTTTGAGCAAAAGCAAGGCATCGGGCCAGCGGGCGATCGGGCCATCGGGTGATCGAGGCGGTCAGCCGTCAGCCCTCAGCAGTGAGCGGACAGGTGGGTCGCTGAAGGCTGATT
>JASHYZ010000186.1 GCA_030042795.1 Terriglobia bacterium
TGCGAGGCGAAGGCTCCATGTTCGGCCTGCACGCACCGGAAGTGGCGGGCAAGATTTACCGGGACATGATCGCCAGCGCCAAGGCCGCGACTCAGGCCAGCAGCTTGACGCCCGGCGCCGTCGCGTGGTAGACGCCACCACCCGCGGTCTCGGCCGGCAGCGCTACCAGCGGATCAAGACGGTCACCGCGCTCGCGATTTGACAAGCCCAACCGCTAGGCAACTGTTGCACGAGCTTGCGCATCCTTTCGGCGGACTTATTGCCGAATGCAGGTCAGGAGGTCTCGTGCAAAATCCGGCGCATCGGCGTCATCATCCTTTCCCAAAAGGACTGCTCGGTGTGGGCTTGCTGGTGTGCCTCAGCGTTCCATCCCATGCCGCGAAGCTGCCGCGGATCATCAACTCCACAAACTCCGTGGTTGTCAAAAGCGTGAGCCGGGATCATTCGGGCTACACCTTAACTCTTCGTAACACCGCACCCGTGGCTGTTTATGGGCTTGCGGTGGCGGTCGTCGCAAAGAACGGTACTTGTGATTTGTACATGATGGAATCGACCTGGGGTTCATTCATGGACCCTTTGGGAAACCGCGAACTTGAGCCATTGCCGTTGCCTCGCTCAAGTATTGGCCCATTTCCATTGCCTCGCTCGAATTCGCAGAAGAATCGGTACGGACCGAGAATAGGCTCCTGTGCCGACAGCGGCGTACGTGCATTGGAGCCGGATAATCTCCCTGAAATTGTCATAGAGACGGTTGACTTTGAGAACGGAGCGTTCGAAGGCAACTTGGCCGAAGCCGCGATGTTTGAGGCGAATAAGTTCGGACGTAACTCTCAGGGTCGGAGGATAGCCGACATAGTTGAGAGCCAATTGAATGGGGAGGGTTCGGAGAATCTCGATTGGGTTGGCATTTTGGCGAGAAGAGTATCGGCTCTTTCCGACGCGCCGAATCCAGAGGCCGTTCAGTCTATCGAAGATCGCTTCGGTCCGGCAGTCACCACACAACTGGCGACGACCAGTTGCTGGAGCATTCAGCAAGAGGTGCAGTCTGGGTCAGCGTGGGCGAGAATTCTTTTCACCAACAACCTCAAAGCGTACGCGCTGGTGAGCTCTCGGCAAGGGTTGCCGCTCGTTTCGCTGCGTACGTGGTGGAATGCAACGAAGGGGGAATGTGACTACTTCGCCCCTTGGTGCCGGGATGGGTCTTGGCAAAAACGCAGCACGGTGTCCCAGGTGAGTTCCGATTAGCAATTACTTCTCAGGCTTCTCGGTCGGCACCGAGAAGTCGTAGAGGAAACCGGGCAGATCGCGCCCCCGGAACAGATAGAAACCGTATTCGCCCTTGTTGAGATCATCCGCAGGCTCCAGACGGAAAACCCCGCTTTCCACCCGCCTGGAGTTGAACTGCACCTGCGACTGCAGCGGAATCCCACTGCTCGCCTTCCATTCACCTTCCGCGCTAATCGTGAACTCGCGGCGATTCTTGCGCGGCTTCAGCCTCACCAGTGCCAGATCGCCGGCGCCGGTGGATTCGGCGTCCGCCGGCGCGCGGTAGTAGAAAACCGGCGTTTCAGTGACTCGTTGCGCCGCGTGTGCGCCGAGAATCGCGGCTCTCGTCTCATTGAATAGCGGAAATGAACTCCTCATCGGAACCTTGCTGCGGCCGCCCTCAACCGTGACGGAGCGCCCTTCGATGCGCACCAAGCCCTGAGGAGTTAGGTAGTAAAGCCCGGGATCAGGAGGAACCTGCACCGAGGCAGCCTGGAAGAAACCAACCAGAATAATGACGAGTGCGGCGACCATAACCCGATCGGTGCTCCTGCGGGCCGAGTTTACCGCCCGGAAGACACTGCGGAGATTTTATCGAAGAGTAAAGGCCAAAGCCAGTGCTCCGGCAAAACTGCTCCCGGCAAAATTCACTATGCCGTTGGTGACGAGACCGCGCCGTTCGAGGGTGGCGCCCAGCAGACTGTCTGAGAGATTGCCCGCCACCGCCGTGGCGAACGCGACGGCAGCGCCACCGGCGGTGGTGAGTCCGAAGGTGAATCCGAGAGTTACAATCAGCAGCGAGGCGAGAAGTCCGGCCGCGGTTCCGGCGAGAGAGATGCCGCCGTTCTCGCCTGCAGCCACCCTTTGCCACGTGGTCACCAGATACGCCCGCGGCGAGAGCCACTGTCCGATCTCGCTGGCTACGGTATCACCGGCGGCTTCAGCGAAGGCCGCCACAAAGGCGATAAGAAAGGCGCGTTCGTGATGAGTAGTAATCACCAATACGGCAAAGAAGGCGCCCGGAGAAATGTTGGCCAACGCTTCGCGCCAGCTTCGCGCTCCGCCCGCCCCCTCCGCCACGCCGCGCTCCGCCTTGCGTCCGTATCCCAGGCGCGTGGCCAGCGAGCCGAGCAGCACCATCGCCAACAACACCAGGAAGCTCTTCCATCCCCATCCCAGATAAACCAGCACGCCCAGCGCAAAGCCCAAGCCCGCTCCGGAGCGACTGACGGTCCGTGCGGCGCGGGCGACGAGCGCGAAAGACAGGTTAACAACCACAGCCAGCACCAGCCGCCGCCCGAGATACGGCAGGTTGCTGTCGAGCGCCGAACGCTCCACGAGCCAGGCGCAGAACATGAAACCGCCGCAGATCAGAGGAACGGTTACATTGTCGTCGAGATCGATGGGCGTGCTCTCGACGCCGGCGCCCAGGAGCGCAGTCAGGGCACAAATGAGGAGTGTCTTGTCAGTGGGCAAAGTCGGGTTCACCCAGCGGGTCAGAACGTAAGCGCCTGCGGTGCCGGCGAGAGCAAAGGCCGCAAAGCCAGCCCAGGTTTTGCGCCGGTTCCAGGGAAGTGCCGCGCTCCGGACGCCTTCACCGGATATACCAGCGGCGCCGTCGCCGAGCGCCATGATCGCCCAGGCCGCAGCCGCCACTTCCAGGTGATGACGATAAATGAGGATGAGCGCCAGCACCGAGAGGGGATAGAGAATGATGCCCGTGTATACGCCTCGCTCATCGCTAGCTCGCGTTGCGCTGTCTTCCGGCGAATGGGAAGCGGCGTGCAGCCGCGGTGGATTCTTTCGCAGGTCAGCGCCGAGGTTGGGCAGGAGGAAGAGATTGAAGACCAGCGCCAGCACAGCCGCCCCTGCTGCCTCCAGCCAGGTCAGGAACGGCAGGAGAAAGGCAAACCCGAGCATCGACATATGAACGATCTTGCGGGTGGACAAGAGCGGGCGCGGAACGGCGGTTGCGGTGAGCTGATTCATGACCTTGCACGCTCAGTGCTCTTAACCTGATCCATCATGGCGGCGAAGGCGCCAGGCAATCCGGTTTCGAGGGACCTGACGTGATACCCAAGCTCACAGGCCGCCTTAGAGCTGGAATAGACCCAATCGTGCTTGAAAATTTCCACCACGCCGGACGTCAATGTGGGCGGATGGCCAGTACCAATCGACACGGCAACGTCTGCGCCTCCGAGCAGCTTCGCCACCCAGAACGGTACGTGCCGCACAGCACGGCGCCTGCCGGAAATCTGAGCAAGCAGGGCGTAGAAATCATTCAGAGAGCGGTTGTCTCCTCCAAGCACGTACTCCTGTCCAAGCTCGCCCTGCTGGAGCGCCGTCAAGTGGGCCGCGACTACGTCTGCATTATGGGCAAAACTCCAACGCTGTCTCCCGGAGCCGACTATTGCAGGCATCAATTTGAAGCAGTACTGATACATCATGGCGCCAACAAGGTTGCCCTCGGTGAACGGACCGGGACCATAGATCACCCCGGGCATGAGCACCACCACGGGAAAGCACCGCAAGCCTTCCTGGCGGAGCCAGTCGAGTGCTTCGGTCTTGGTCCGCTCATATTCGTTCGAGAAAGACCCGGTATGCCTCAGTTCCTCGCCCGAGTTGGAGTCGCCCGACGGTCCGAGGGCGATGAAGGAAGAAGTGTAAACGATGCGCTCCACTCCGGCGTCCGTCGCCGCCTGGCACAGGAGCTTGAGCCCTTCCACATTGACGCGCTGGAAGACATTCTGACGCCGCACCCACCTCTTCACGAGTGCCGCCGTATGGATGACGGACCGAATGCCTCGAACGGCGCACGTTACAGCGTGGGGATCGCACACGTCACCGGTGACGACGTCGCATCCGGCAGCGGCGGCGTCGAACAAGAGCCGCGAAGGGTCGCGCACCAGCACGCGAAACGGTTCGCCGCGGCGCGCAAGTTCTTGCGCGATTTGAGAACCCAGATATCCGGTGGCTCCGGTGAGCAAAATCATGGTCCTGTGTTCAGGCTGCATGTTGGTTCTGGTTCATCTGAGCAGATACGCTGCCGCCAGCCCAAGGTGACTCACCATCATCATCCAATACATGTGCCGCCACGAAGGATGATTCTCGCCTTCGGAGACGAGCCGTTCCGGATGCCGGTTCATCAAATAGATGACGTAGCCACCCCAGATGAGGAGAATCATGCTCAGTGCCACGATAGCTGTGCCGTTGCCGGTAAGCACCCGGAGCAACGCCCCCCCCGCGAGAATCAGCCACGGGAGGATAAACGAGGGGCTGATGGCGCGAGCGCTCCAGGAAGCCCCATAGCGCACGGGCAGCGTGATGCAGCCGGCCGCTCGATCGCCTTCGATGTCGGCGAAATCCTTGGTGGTGGTGGCGCCGAGCAGAAACACGAAATAGACAAAGCCGATGTACCAGGGCTCGAGCGATTTCAGTACTGTCGCTACGGCCGCCCAGCCCGCGACTTTGAGCAGTTCGCCTCGAATAAGGGCGATGATGAGGTTTGATCCAAGGGGGTGCTGCTTCAGACGCACGGGTGGCGCGGAATAGAGGACGGTGGCGATTGCGGCGACGACGTAGATCACGAAGGTCTCACGGTTCACCAGCGCAACCAACGCAAGAGCGACGGCATAGGTGGCGATCACGAAGGTCCACGCTCCACGAAGGGCCAGCTCGCCCGACGGCAGGGGGCGATGCGGTTTGTTGATGCGGTCGTTCTTGAGGTCGCAGATCTGGTTAAGCCCATTCGAGGCGGCGTTCAATACGGCAGCGGCCAATACCGCCAGCGCCACGTGCCCGGCCGGGAAGAGAACTCGGGTGGCGCCAAAGCCGATGAGGGACCCGGAGAAAATCCCAACCATGGGCGGGACCAGTGTAAAGGGCCGGGAGAATTTCCAGTAGATGCTAGGTTTGCTCATACTGGGACGGGATTTGGCATCGGCGGGTTGGTTGCGCGTTGAAAGTTCGGAGACTAAAAGATAAAATAGCAAATTGCGGCGTTCTGAAGGAGATCCATGAAAGAGAATATTCATCCCGCCTACCATGAGGTAACTGTGGCTTGTGCCTGCGGGAACACATTCAAGACCCGTTCAACCTATAAAGGTGATGTGTTGCACCTCGAGATTTGCTCGAACTGCCATCCGTTCTTCACCGGTAAGCAAAAGCTGGTGGATAGCGCCGGCCGGGTGGAGCGCTTTCAAAGAAAGTACCAGCGCATGCCCAAAACCGAAACGGCAGCAGCGAAAGCGCCTGCCGCCCGAGCTTAGTTTTGGCCCTGCTGGTGGCTCGCTCGGAGCCCGCAAAACGGCAGGCCTTAAGAGTCTGTGTGAAAATTCGGGTGGCGGCTGCCGGGCAGCGGACCCTCGCTTACGCGTAGGTAACCTCGTTGGATTTACAGTCTCCATTCCAACGTAGTCATTCCCGCGAAAGCGGGAGTCCACGAATTCTCACACAAATTCTTAAGCCGCCGCTCAGAATCGCACGCCATCCCGAAAACATGGAAGTTAAGCTTGGCTAATCACCAGACTCCGGATGTATACGTCACGAAGCCGAAAGTTTATCTTTTGGGACGTCAGGAGTTGGTAAGGGAAGAGCTTGCTCGCTTTCTGAGCGACGAGGGGTTGGAGTTTGCTACCGACACTTCCCAGGCCGCCGAAGTGCTGGCTGAGGCTGCGGGTCGCACCTGCTACATGTCGTTCGGCAAAGGCCGCAAGTCCAATCAGGAATACATCGAGAACATTCTGGCCTCGAAGCATGGTAGCGTTCTGGAGCACGCCGTGTGGAACTTGCTCATCACCGGCGTCAGCCGGGCGCTGACCCATGAGCTGGTTCGCCATCGAGCGGGGTTTGGCTATTCGCAGCTTTCTCAGCGCTACGTGGACGAGAGCGAGGCCCGTTACGTGGTGCCACCGCTCTTCCAGCAGAACGACGCTCTTCGCGCCAAATGGGAGCACGCCATCGACACGCTCCGCGAGACTTACTGCGAACTGGCCGAAGCTGCTGCCGGGCTGGTGCAGCAGCAGCATCCCGAGATGACGCCGCGCGACCGGCGCAAATGGGCGCGGCAGGCCGCCCGCTCCATCCTGCCGAACGCCTGCGAAACGAAGATCTTCGTCACCGGCAATTCGCGCGCCTGGCGGCACTTCCTGGAGCTGAGGGGCAGTCCGCACGCTGATACCGAAATTCGGTTACTGGCCGTCGAGGTGGCGCGCATCCTGGTGAAGGAGAGCCCCAATATCTTCCACGATATCGAGATTGTTGATGAGCCGGACGGGTTGCCGTCCGTCCGCGTACAGCACTCGAAGGTTTAGCGCGCGGCCGATCCCGGGCTGGTTGGCCTGTGGTTACCGGTGCTAAACAGAAGACATTA
>JASHYZ010000187.1 GCA_030042795.1 Terriglobia bacterium
GTTTACGACCAGTACGGCTTCTATTCGGACAATATCCCGCCGGGCGGTTATCCCGGCGCGGGAAGCCCGGCCGGAGCTTACTCCACCTATGCGGCCGGTGGCGCGGGCGCGCCGGGCGAGTTTGACTTTTCCGGCTTCGATTTCTCGGACTTTGATGTTGGTGGGCCGCGAGCGCGCAGAGGCGCGGGTCACGGAACGCAAGGAGCGGGAACCGAAGAGAGCCACGGTAGTTTCAAGGATTTCTTCTCGCAGATTTTTTCGCGCGGCGCCGCCGCAGAAGAGGAAGAAGCTGAGGACACGCGGGGACGCGATCTCGAGCATCACCTCCACCTTGGCTTTTGGGACGCGATCCGTGGCACGCAGGTACGGGTTACGGTGAACCGCAACGAAACCTGTCCGGTATGCAAAGGAACTGGCACCGGCAAAGGCGCGCCCACAACCTGTCCCACGTGTAACGGGACCGGCAAACTTACCCGGCAATCCGGGGCCATGACGTTCAGCGGCCCTTGCCCGGATTGTGGCGGCACCGGAAAGAGGAAACCGATTTGCCCGAACTGCTCAGGCGCCGGCTACGTAACTAAGCCTGAAACGTTCGAGGTTCGCATTCCGGCCGGGGTCGATAGCGGCTCGCGAGTGCGCGTAGCGGGCAAAGGCAACGCAGGCCGTAATGGCGGGCCTCCAGGCGACATCTACATCGTGACCGATGTCGAGCCGCACCCGTTCTTCGAGCGCAAGGGCAACAACATTTACGTGAAGCTGCCCGTCACCATCACTGAGGCGGCACTCGGCGCCAAAGTGGAAGTGCCCACGCTGGACGGGCCCAGCACCATCAAGATTCCGCCGGGCACGCAGAGCGGACAAAAACTCCGGTTGCGCGGCAAGGGCGTCCCTTCTCTGCGCGGTGAGGCACGTGGCGACCAGTTTGTAGAGGTTCAGGTGGTAGTGCCGCGCGTAGCGGATGAGCGCTCCAAGGATCTTTTGCGCGAACTGGCGCGGTTGAATCCGGAGGACCCGCGGGCAGCGTTGAAGGAAGTAGGCGCCCCGCAGTAGGAGTAGGCAGAAAGCGGTAGGTAGTCGGCGGTCGGCAGTTGGGAGAAGGGAAGGATGAAGTTTGAAGGATAAAGCCAGCGTAGCCAGCGTAGCGCAGACCTGCTTCCCAAGGTCTGCGGCTCTTGTGCTATTCACCGATGAAACGCCGCTGACCTTGAACAGCAGGTTCGCGCTACCTTGCTTGAAGGCAGTAGGCAGTACGCCGTATGCCTATATCACCGGTTGCGCGAAGCGCTTTGGAGTGCGGCAGCTTGCTGCCGCTTTTTCCCCGCGAGCTCGCTCGCGGACCTGGAGTTTCTACATTCACCGCATGGCCAAGATGGCTATGCCACGTGGCACGGGCTTCCAGCCCGTGCTAGGCCGACCCAAGGGTCGGCCCTCGCAGAGGTTCGCTCTGCGCATCCAGCGATGCTCGCTCGTGGACGCACGCAATCAGAGCTTTTTTGTGGCCGGCAAGCCGGCCAGTTGGAAAGCGGCAGCAAGCTGCCGCACTCCAAAGCGCTTCGCGCAGCCGGCTCTGAACTTTTGATCTTTTAACTTTGAAATTGCCTATGCCCCGAGGACGCAAAGCACGAAGCAAGACCAAGGCCGGCTACATGATTAGTGCCGTGGCGGAGATGTATAACATCCATCCGCAGACCTTGCGCCTCTATGAGCGGGAAGGACTCTTATTACCCTCGCGCAGCGACGGAAACACCCGCCTTTACACCGAGGAAGACCTGGAGCGCCTGGAGGTCATCCTCAGTCTGACCCGCGACTTGGGTGTGAATCTGGCCGGCATCGAGATCATTCTGAACATGCGCGCTCGCATGAAAGAGATGGAGCGCGAGGTTCAGGCCCTGGTGGAGTTCACGCGCCGCGCGATCTACGATCCGCCGAACCGCCCTTCCTCGCAGCCCGAAACGGGATTGGTGCGAGTAGGCCGCCGCCACATCATCCGAACCCACTCAGCCCGTGCAAGCTAGGGAGTTCCCACGAAACAAGGCACGCGCCCAAGTAGTAGACTTGAGTCGATGTCCAACAGAACTTCATGGATGCTCAACATTGGCTTGCTGGTGCTGGTTCTGACTTACTTGTTCGTGGGAGTGTACGTACATAGCTGGTGGATGGACGCCGCATTAATGGGTGTTAGCGTTCTGGGAGCGGTAGTTTATTTTGCGGTACAAGTGATTAAACATCGCGGGGGCAGCGAACTTGACCGCATGCGGTGGCTCTGGGGTCCGGGTTGGTGGCGTCGGTTCGCCACGGACGACTTTGGAAAGCGCAAAAGCCAGGGCCCGTGCTGCAACTCTCCCTCACATAAATGACGAAGCCCGAGAACTGGTCGCGGCTCGGCGCTAAAGTTCTCTGAACGACACTTCCCTCATCCGTATTCGAATTGTTTCCTTCCTGTAACGTGACCTTCACAAACGGCGGTGTATGCTTTCGCATCTTGGAGGCGAACTATGGCGACAGCAGCACCGAGCATATTGGACGCGAAACTCGGAAAGGCCCGGCCCGGCGCCGCCGGCATGTGGGTTTTCGGAGTAGCCTTAGTAATCGGCGTCGTTTATGCAGCCACTCACTTAGCTTCAGACCTGTCCACGGTCCACTCGCCTTCTGTTTATCCATTTCTGCTGCTGGGTGTCGCGCTGTGTATCGCGTTGGGCTTCGAATTTGTGAACGGGTTTCATGACACAGCCAACGCAGTTGCAACCGTGATCTACACGCACTCACTTGAACCGCACCTGGCGGTCGTGTGGTCCGGCATGTGGAACTTCGTCGGCGTGCTCACATCCACTGGCGCGGTGGCCTTTTCCATCATCACCCTTCTGCCTGTCGAGTTGATCCTTCAAGTTGGCAGCGGAGCCGGGTTCGCGATGGTTTTCGCGCTCCTGGTGGCGGCGATCATCTGGAACGTTGGCACTTGGTTCTTCGGCCTGCCTGCCTCCAGTTCCCATACGATGATCGGGTCCATCATCGGAGTCGGCGTGGCCAATCAGTTGATGTCGCCCAAGACGGGCACCAGCGGCGTGGATTGGTCGCAAGCAGCCAACGTCGGAAAGACTCTGTTGGTTTCGCCGCTAGTTGGCTTCGCCTTCGCTTTCCTGGTCCTGTTGCTGGCCAAGGCACTCCTCCGCAACAAGAGCCTGTATGAAGCTCCCAAAGGGACTGAGCCTCCCCCGTTTTGGATCCGGTGTCTCCTGATTCTTACCTGCACGGGAGTAAGCTACGCCCACGGCTCGAACGACGGTCAAAAGGGTATGGGCCTTATTATGTTGATCCTCATCGGCACGGTTCCCACCGCTTACGCCCTGAATCACGCCGTCAGCGCCAAAGACAGCCAGGACTTCATTGCAGTTTCCCGCCAGACGGCGGATATGCTGAATCATTACGTGACACCGACGACCGTGGTGGGTGATCCGCGCCAGGACGTCACCAACTACATTCGGGACCACAACTTTAAGCCGACCACCATGCTCGCATTGCAACAGATGGTGAACGGTATTGGCGATGAGATGGCCATTTACAAGGACTTGGCTAAAGTACCTCAAGACGCCACGCGCAATTTCCGCAATGACATGTACGTGGTAAGCGAAGCTCTGCGGCTGATGCAGAAGTCGGGCGTCCCGGCGTTTACGGCGGACGAACGGGCGGAGCTCGCGAACTACAAGAAGCATGTGGACCAGGCAACCAAATTCATTCCCACCTGGGTTAAAGTGGCGGTGGCCATCGCGCTGGGCCTTGGCACCATGGTGGGTTGGAAGCGTATCGTGGTGACGGTAGGCGAAAAAATCGGCAAGAGCCACCTGACTTACGCGCAGGGCGCGTCGGCTGAAATCGTAGCCATGGCTACCATTGAGATGGCGGACCGTTTCGGCATGCCTGTAAGCACAACGCACGTTCTCTCGTCCGGAGTCGCCGGCACCATGGCGGCCAATCGCTCGGGCTTGCAGTGGGGGACGGTTCGGAATCTGGCGATGGCCTGGGTCCTGACGTTGCCCGCCGCCATCATGCTGTCAGGATTTCTGTTTTGGCTGTTTCGCAAGATTTGATTGAACGGATTCGGCGCTTGATGCTCGACTTGTGCGCGCACACTTACCTCCGATCTACAATAGGTAGCGGGTGAGCGTCAGTGAGAATCCTGCTGGTGGAAGATGAGCACCGGGTGGCGAGCTTCGTGGCCCGCGCACTCCGGGAGCAGGCTTACGCGGTCGATGTCGCCGAAAGCGGTGAACGGGCCGTAAGTTTAGCCTGCCAGTCCTGCTACGACACGATCTTGCTTGACCTGCGGTTGCCGGACGGCGATGGCATCGAGGTCTGCCGCACCCTGCGCGCCAAGGGCGTGAACTCGCCCGTTCTGATGCTGACGGCACGTGCGCTCGTCGAGCAGCGCGTCGAGGGACTCGACGCGGGCGCGGACGATTACCTGACCAAACCCTTCGCGGTGGCAGAGCTTCTGGCGCGGGTACGGGCGCTAGTTCGAAGGGGATTCCAGAAAAGTGCGGCTACGCTGCGCAGCGGCGATCTCGAACTCGACCGGCACCGCAGGCGTGTCCGGCGCGGCGGGAAACCAGTCCCGCTCACCTCGAAGGAATTCGCCCTGCTTGAGCTGCTTTTGCTGCGCGCCCCGGAGATCGTTCCCCGCAGCGAAATCCTCGAGCACGTTTGGGATGCTCGCTTCGACAGCGGTACCAACTTGCTGGAAGTCTACATCAAGCGACTCCGCCAAAAGGTTGACTATGACCAGGGCTCGAAGCTGATCCACACGGTCCGAGGCGTGGGTTATCGCCTGGGAACGGAGGAATAGGTGCGACGCTCTCACTGGGCGCCGGATGGCGTACCCAGGGAGCGCCAAAGGCGCACTGAACCGCGGCTGTCACCGCAAGGTGGCACGGGACGATAGATTGGGGGGTGCTTAGCTTGGGAGCGCCATGCGCAGTTTCGATTTGCTGAGCGCCTTGACGAGTTGCTGTTCGGCTATGTCTTTGCTCCAGCCGCGGCCGATGGCAACTTCGTCGACGAGGAGTTGCCAAGCACGGTCGAACATCCGCTTCTCGCGAAAGGAAAGCGGCTTCGCCTGACTCAACATCAACAGCCCTTTGAAGACCTCGGCAACCTCCAACAGTGACCCGCTCCGCATCTTGTCGGAGTTCTCTCTGAAGCGGTCCTTCCAGTCATGCGGAGGCGTGAGGCCGCCGTTGTTGAGGTAATCCAGGACTGTCGTGATCTCCCGCAGCTTGGCTACGCGGCGCAGGCCAAGGCTGGCCACGTTACCGGTTGGAACCATGACGCGCAGACCATTGGAGTTGAGCTTGAGCATGTAGTACATCTCAGGCTGACCGGTCAAATTACGGTGAGAAATCTGCTCAATTGTACCGACACCTTGATTGGGATAGACAATTTTATCGCCTACCTCAAAGTTCATAAGGCCCCCCCGGCTAATGTGTTTGCTGGCACAAGATGAGGGTAATCCTGTATACGAATTCCCGTCAAGGCCGAAGAGGGCGCAAGGTCGGCTTTTCCGTCGGCGTCAGGGCTGCGATCAGCC
>JASHYZ010000188.1 GCA_030042795.1 Terriglobia bacterium
AGAAGGCTCTATCGTTTCGACAAACCAGCCGATGACAAGTACCCGGTAATGATCGAAATCTTCAGCAGGAAGCCGTCTAACGTTGACCTCGCGGAGGGACAACAAATCGTACCGATAAAACTGGATGCCGATTCGGCAAGTCTTTCGGCAATCTTATTGAACGACGACTATTACCAGCTGGTCAGGTGGCAGCACAACGAAGAAAAGAATCTTCCCTTCGCTAATCCGGCGGCCCTGATTCCGCTCAAAGCTCGCGCGTACCTCGACCTAACGGATCGGACCGCGAGAGGAGAGGAAGGAAAAAGCAAGGACATCGCCAAGCATCGCACAGATGTGTTTCGGATTGCTGCGACGCTACCGGGCGAGGAAGGGCCGACGGTCCCTGGAGCTGTTCAGGAAGACTTGCGAAAGTTTCTTTCGCTTTTTCCTCCGGACAACAAGAAAGAGTGGGCAGCGATTCGGGCCGGCCTCAAGACGACCTTCGGCGCCCAGGAAATCAAGTCCGAGTCGCTCATCGAAGCGATCCGCAACTATTTCAAACTCGAGTCAAAGCCAGGATAATGCAACGAAAAAGGGATCCTACTAGGGAAGCATCAGGAATGGCGCGATGGAAACGTGATGTAGGGACCTTCGCTTAGCAGGAACTCTTAACATGTCTCGATTCGATGACTTCCCTTCCGCTGCCCACAGGGCTATACTGCCCGCATGCCCAATATTGAAAAGCACGCACCGGGTTCTTTTTGCTGGATTGAACTTGCCACCACAGATCAGATCTCTGCCAAAAAATTCTACGAGGCGCTCTTTGGCTGGCAGCCCAACGACATGCCGATGGGCCCCGACGATTTCTACACCATATTTCGTCTCGAGGGGCGCAACGCCGCGGCCGCTTACACCTTGCGGCCTGAGCAGCGCTCGCAAGGCGTCCCGCCGCATTGGCAGCTTTACGTCGCAGTAGAAAGCGCAGACAGCGCCACGCAACGGGCGGCGGAACTCGGCGGCCAGGTGGTGATTCCGGCGTTCGATGTTTTCGACGCCGGGCGTATGGCGGTTTTGCGGGATCCGACCGGCGCTGCCTTTACCGTGTGGCAGGCCAAGCAAAACATCGGCATTGGCATCAGCGGGGTGGATGGCACGCTTTGCTGGGTGGACCTCAACACCCCGGATCGCGACCGGGCCGGAGCATTTTACTCGGGCCTTTTCGGGTGGGCGCTGGGCAAGGAAGATGAGGACCCCGCGCACGCGTATTGGCACATCAAGAACGGCGAGGAATTCATCGGCGGCATGACGCCGGCATCCCATCAGAATCCGAACGCGCCCCCGCACTGGCTGGGCTACTTTCTGGTTTCGGATTGCGACGCTTCGGCGGCAAAAGCCAAGGAGATGGGCGCCCAGTTGTACTTGCCACCCACGACGATTGAACACGTGGGCCGGATGTCCGTCATCGCCGATCCGCAGGGAGCCGTGTTCGCCGTCTTTCAGCCGCCGGCAGAGGCCCGGAAGCAATGAGAGCTTCAATGTAGCCTACTGCTAAGAGCTACAGCTAATGTGGCATGTCCCAAGAAGAAGCTTGACGCGCTGCTTCAATCGTGATACACCGGTTTGGGCTGCGGTTATGAGCTCATCAGCGAAAGCCCGGGGCAAGGCCACGACACCGGTCAGTTCCGGTCCGCGAGTTTCGACGGCGTGCGGTTCCGGAGCGCTCGGGAAAGGCTGTCCTGGCCTGTAGAGTGTGTGAAAACTCGTGCTTAGCGATTACTCGGTATGGACCCCCGCTTTCGCGGGGGTGACATTGTTGGACTTAGACGCCTTAATTCCAACGTCGTCATTCCCGCGAAAGCGGGAATCCATGATTTTTGACCCACACTCTGTACGGTTATGAGCAAGACTGCAAAATTTTACGAACAAAGCCGTTAGGTTATTGAAAGCAAACGACCGATTTTTTCAAAGCCGTCAGGTTAAAGAAAATGAAGCTGTTATTCGCTGAAAGCCGTGAGGTTATTGATAAATAAGGTTGTTAGCGCCGGTGAATGTGGAAAGGACAAGCGCAACCGAATCCGAAACATCAGCCGCGCAAAGGGGTGTGTTGGGCGTTGACGACGAACGGTAGGCAAGGAATCCGTAGTGCAAAACTTTACGAACAAACCCAGCATCTTGTTGAAAACATTGGGTCGCGTTTTGGGAACCCAGCATCTTTATGAAAATAAGGTTCTTATCCAGATTGTCCCAGCACCTTATTGATAAATAAGGTTGTTAACAGTTGCGTTGCCGTGAACTCGCCGTTTCGGGATGAAAAAGGTAAGGCAGCTAATCCGCGGGGAGGTTCGACATGGACGACCATAAGACGGGTACTGTGAATGACCTGAAAACCAGTGGACTGACGCGCCGCGAGTTTGTGGGCGCCGCGGCCGGAGCGGCTGCCTCTTTTATGATTGTTCCCCGCCGCGTGCTGGGCCGCGGCTTCGTTCCGCCCAGCGACCGCGTAGTGGTGGCGTCGATCGGCATGGGGCGGCAGGGCCAGGCGGTGACAATGGAACTGCTGGCTCATCCCGACGTGCAGGTGGTGGCCGTCTGCGACTGCAACAAATTTTCCATGAACTACGTGGAATACGACGACAATGACCTGTTAAAAATGGCCCGCCGGCTGCTGGGTCCGGGTTACGAGAATTGGGGTGCGGACCTCACCTCGCCCGGTCGCGTGCAGCTTACCCATGAGTTCTCCACCAGCCTTGGGATGGGCGGCCGTGAACCCGCGAAACGGTTGGTGGAGGCCTACTACGGCTCGCGCAAAGGCTCCGCCTCTGGCGCCTACAAGGGCTGTAACGCGTACGCCGACTATCGGGAGCTGCTCGCCAAGGAACAGGACCTCGACGCCGTCTATGTGGCCACGCCCGATCATTGGCACGCGCCGATCTCACTGGCTGCGATGCAGAAGCACAAGCACGTTTTGTGTCAGAAACCCATGACGCACAGCATCTGCGATGCGCGCAGCGTGGCGCAGACGGCGCGCGAGATGAACGTGACCGCCTCGCTGCCGGTGAATAATCCCTCAACCGATGCCACCCGGCTGATTACCGACTGGCTTGCTGACGGCGCCATCGGCCAGGTGCGCGAGGTGCATAACTGGTCCAGCCGGCCGTTTTGGCCGCAAGGGATTGGCCGACCGACCGACGCGGAACCGGTGCCGGAAGGGCTCGATTGGGACATGTGGCTGGGCCCCGCGCCGGAGCGCCCTTACAACAAGGCCTATCTGCCTTTTGTGTGGCGCGGCTGGTATGACTTCGGCGACGGCTCTTTCGGCGATATGGGCTGCTACAGCTTTGCCGGCGTGTTCAAGATTCTCAACCTCACTCCGCCCACCTCGGTGGAAGCGAGTTCCAGCGAATCGTGGGACGAGACTTATCCCAAGGCCTCAATGGTCCACTTGAATTTTCCGGCGAACGGCAGCCGGCCGGCGCTTCGCATGTCATGGTACGACGGCGGTCTGCGCCCGCCGCGTCCGGCGGGGCTGAGTGACAGGGATCAGCGGTTGTTCGAAGGCGGCGAGGAGGGTGAGGGTATCATGTACGTGGGTGATAAGGGCCTGCTGCTGGCAGGCTTCAACGGCAACCAGCCGCGAGTGTACCCGGAGTCGCCCAAGTACCAGGCTCCGCCCCCGCAGCGGCGCGGCGAAGGGCGGTCTGACCCGGCGATT
>JASHYZ010000189.1 GCA_030042795.1 Terriglobia bacterium
GGTAGTGGGTCACTTTGAATTCTCTCCAACATTCCGTTACCGGTCATTCCCGCGCAAGCGGGAATCCAGGCTGTAAGGCGCGCGCTCCGATGCGGATTCCCGCCTCCGCGGGAATGACAAGGGGGAACATGCCGAGAAAGAATTGAGACTGACCCACTACCAGGGCGCGCGTGGCCCTTGACAGACGCCCTATGCGACCGAGTAAGTTAATAGGTATACCAGGACTTCAGACATGCGAATCTCAAGCAAGGGACTGTACGCTCTTGAGGCGATGATCCGGTTGGCGCGGAACTATCCCGAGCGGACCACGAAGATCCACGAGATAGCCGTCCAGGAGGAAATCCCCGAAAAGTTTCTCGAGCTGATCCTGCTCGATCTTAAAGCGGCGAGGCTGGTGGAGAGCTTGAGAGGGGCTAACGGCGGCTACCGCCTTCGCCGTCCGCCCGGCAAAATATTTCTGGGCGAGATCATCCGAACGGTCGATGGCCCACTGGCGCCTCTCGGCGACGCGGAAAGCCTGCGTCGTTTAGTAAAAAATGACCGGAAACACAGCGCCCTTTACCAAGTGATGCTCGACGTTAGAAACGCCGCGGCGGGCATTCTTGATCACACTTCTCTGGCTGATCTGTGCAGACCTTCTGCCCACTCATGACGACTCCTGTGCCTATATTTCGGCACAGTGACGGCATAAAGGCGCTTAGGCGTCAGTAGTGCTCTCCAGTTTTTCCGGAAGTCAATTTAACTGGCTTATCGTAAATAAGTTACACAAGGCGCCTGGCGATGCATGTGTGGAGGCGCATGTGCTCCAGGTTTTGAGGGGTTGCACATAAACATGCTGAGAGTCACCAAGAGCGATAACGCCAACGCCTTTGATCTCAAGTTGGAGGGAAAGTTGGCCGGCAGTTGGGTGGATGTGTTGGAGCAGTGCTGGAAGCAGGCCATCGAGGATTCAGGCGGCAATCCGGGAGGGGTGGATCTCACCGCCGTGACCTATGTAGACGACCGCGGAATGGAGCTTTTGACCCAGATGCATCGCGGTGGCGCCACCTTACATGGCGCCACGTGCTTGGCGAAAGGCATTATTGAGGATATTCAGTCCTTGCAGAGAAGAGCCGGTTAAGGCCCGGCGATAATCTGATAACTCTATGAACTACGACACGATCGCCTTACGACTTGCGCTGGCAGCGCTCGCATTGTCGCTTACCGGCGCCAGTTCGCTGGCGCAGGAAAAAACGGCGCTGAAGCTGACGCTGAGGCAGGCAGTGGAAATGGCGCTGAACGAAAATCCCCAAGTGCAGATTGCGGTGTTGAACTTTGCCGAGAGCAAGGAAAACCGGACGCTCGCGCGCTCAGGACTACTGCCGCAGGCATCCTTCAGGCTGGACGAGCAGGTGCAACGGGAAAACATTGACGCTCTTTTTGGCAAGCCGTTCCCAGGGATACCTCAGCATATCGGTCCGTTTCAGAGCTTCCAGGCAGGACCCGCCTTTTCATTTCCGCTGCTCGATCTAACGGCTTTCCGGCGATGGCAGTCAGCCTCACAGGAGGTGCGGGCGAGCGAACACGACTCCCAGAACGTCCGCGAGCAAACCGTGTTGTTAGTGGTATCGCAGTACCTGGGAAGCTTGCAGGCATCCGCCAATGTGACGGCGGCACACTCGCGGGTTCAATTATCCCAGGCACTCTATGAGCAAGCCAGTGATTTGCAAAAGAACGGCGTGGGCACAGGGCTGGACACGCTGAGGGCGCAGGTGCAATTCCAAAATGACCAACAACGCCTGATTGAAGCCCAGACCCAGCTTAAGACGTCGCTCTTTGGTTTGGCGCGTCTGCTCAATGTCGATCCCAATCAGGAGATCGAGTTGACAGACCAAATGAGTTTTTTTGAGACACCGGCGTTCCAGGGCGACACCACTCTAAATCAGGCTTACGCGGAACGGCCGGAGATGCTGGCGCTTGAGGCACGAGAGCGGGAGGAGGAGATCACCCGCAAGCAAGCCGGCGAAGAGCGCCTGCCCACGCTAGGGGTGAACGGCAACTGGGTGTACTTAGGCCTCTCCGCGCAGACAGCCATACCGACTTACGCCTATGCGGCCACTATGGACGTACCCCTCGTCACCAGCGGACGGATTCATGCCGATACGGTGAAGGCCGACCTCGAACTCAAAAAGATCAACCGGTTGCGTCAGGACCTTCGAAACCAGATCGCGCTGGAAGTGAAAACCGCCGTCGTCCAGCTTGAGGCCGCGCGCCATGAGGTTGACGTAGCCAATGAGGGAGTCAAGTTGGCCCAGGAAGAAGTGAATCAGGCGCGCGACCGGTTCGCGGCTGGCGTCGCCAACAACATCGAAGTGGTTTCGGCGCAGGATGCACTGGAGCGCGCCAATGACAACCAGATTTCCGCGCTTTACTCCTACAACCAATCCCGGGCCGATTTGGCGCGGGCCACAGGTCACATTGAGGATGTCTACGCGAAGTAAAGGGAGGGTGTGAGGATGCCGACGGATACTGAGGCCGCTGAACTCGAAAGGGCCACCGTGGAGGCGCCGGAGGATCTTGAGCCGGAGAAACCCGCGGGCCGGTTGGCGGACCCCAAGTTTCGCCGGGCCGTGGCCGTGGCGGCGGTTCTGCTCATCATCTTAGGCGCAGTGCTTTATCTCTACTACCGCGATCGGGTGTCGACAGACGATGCCGAGGTGGACGGACACATCGTGGCGATGGCGCCCAGAATCCCGGGCACCGTTGCTGAAGTGCTCATGCATGACAACGAGCCGGTGAAGGCAGGGCAGGTGCTCGTGCGAATTGATCCGCGAGATTACCAGGCGCGGCTCGACCAGGCGAAAGCAGCGCTTCAAGCTGCTGAGGCCAACGCGCGAGGCGCCAATGTCGGCGTGCCTTTGACGAACGAGACCACCTTGAGCAGCACCACTGACGCGAGCGCGCAACTGGCGACCGCCCAGGCGAACTACCAACGTGCTCAGTTGGCTTACCAACAGGCTTCCACGACTGACTTGGCGCTCGCCGAGGCGCAAGCGGCGAAAGCTCAAGCTGACAATGACAAAGCTCAGGCCGACCTGGAGCGGATGAAGCCTTTGGCAGCTAAGGCGGAGATCTCGGCACAGGAGCTTGACTCCTACGTCGCGGCCTCCAAGGTTGCTGGCAGCGAACTCGAAAGCGCGCGGCAGAAGCTGACCGGTGCGCGGCAGTCGGCGGACATCGCCCACGCTGCCATGCTGGCCGCAGAGGCACAGGTTAAAGGGGCCGAGGCGGCCGTTCATGAAGCTCAGGCAAACCGTAAGCAGGTGGACATCCGCTCCGCCGACGTGGCCTCGGCCGACGCGGCCATCGCTCAGGCGCGCGCCAGCGTAGAAGCGGCGCAACTTGACCTTTCCTACACCACCCTCACCGCGCCCACCGACGGGGTGGTCACCCACAAATCGGTCGAAGTCGGCGAAATCGTCCAGCCGGGACAAGCCCTGTTTGTTCTGGTGCCGCTCAACGATGTTTGGGTAACGGCCAACTTTAAGGAGACGCAGTTGGCTCACGTGCAGGCGGGCCAGAAGGCTGAAGTGCACGTGGATATGTACGGCGAGACGTTTCCCGGGCACGTCGATTCCATTGCCAGCGCCACGGGCTCCCGTTTGAGCTTGCTGCCGCCCGAAAACGCCACAGGCAATTTTGTTAAGGTGGTTCAGCGCATACCCGTCAAAATCCTCCTCGATCCCATTCCGCCTGAGAAAGCTGTGCTAAGGCCCGGAATGAACGTGGATGCAACCATCATCACCCGGTGAGCGCGGCTTGGACAGGACGTGTGATGAGCGACCCTCTTCAGCTTCGGCGCCACGGCGGAATGCAGACCGTCAATCCGTGGTTGATTGCGTTTACAGCGATGCTGGCAGCCTTCATGGAGGTTTTGGGTACCAGCATCGCCAAGGTGGCGTTGCCGCACATCGCGAGCCACTGATCTTTTTCGTGAAGAAGGCAAAATCATCGCACGCACCGGCGGGCGCGCAGTCAGCTTAGAGGCGTCGAGCCAGCAAGGAAAATCGCATGATGAATAGAAGCGTTGACCGGATACAAGACGAGGCAGTCCTGGTGAGATCGGGGCTCCAGGGTGACCGCGAGGCCCTGAACACTCTCTTTACCCGGTACACTAGGCCCCTTTATCAGACCGCTCTCCGACTGCTGGGCAACCCCGAAGACGCTGAGGACGCCTTGCAGGATGGATTGCTCTCGGCGGCGCGCAACTTCAAGCGCTTTGAAGGGCGCAGCAAGTTTTCCACCTGGCTTACCCGAATCGTCATCAACGCCGCGCTGATGCGCCTGCGTAGCCAGCGCGCCCGGCCCAGCATTTCGCTCGAGCAGGAAGACCCTGAGCAGCGCGATCTCACGCTGGGCAGCCGCATTCCTGACGGCAGGCCGAGCCCGGAAGAACGGTACGTGCGAAAGGAACGACATGAGATACTCGAGCGCGGCCTGAAAACTTTGCCTCCAGCCCTCCAGTCCGCGCTCCGGTTGAGGGACATTGAGGGTCTCTCGACGGCGGAAGCGGCCCGGGCTCTCGGTCTCTCCGAGGGCACGCTCAAGTCGCAGTTACACCGTGCCCGGTCCAGGCTCTCGTGGACCGTGCGGAACAACCAGGGACTCAATCGGGCCCCAGCGGCCGCTTGACGGGTGCGTTCGAACATGCGGCATCAATCAATGCGGCAGTTGAGTCCTGGCGCGTAGCGGCATACAATGAGATCGGCTAAGCCATAAGGAGGAGTTATGCGGTGCATCGGCAGGTACGTAGGTTTGGTAATCCTGGTGGCGGTCGCGTTTGGCGTGGGGACGGCTCGCGCGCAAAATGGCGGGCTTACCGGGCACGTCACGCTACAAGATGGATCGACCTGCGTCAAGTGCCCCGTCATCATCGAGCGCCAAAGCGTTAAAGGGCACTACGAGACCAAGACCGACAAAAAGGGCAACTATGTCTACATCGGACTGACTCCCGATCAGTACAAGATCACTCTGGAGGACACGACCGGCAAAGTGCTGTACTACATCGGACACCATGTGGATATGGGAGATCCGACGGTGGTCGACTTTAATCTGCCTAAAGAGATGGCAGAGCAACAGAAGGCCAATCAGTCTAATCCCGTAGTTCAGCAACAGCAGGCAGAGCAGCAAAAGGAAACCCAACAGTTCAATAATCTCAAGCAAGTTTTTGACCAGGGCACTGCGCTCGAAACCCAGAAGCAGTGGGCGGAAGCCGCCGCCATGATGCAGAAGGCCGAGCCCTTGGCAGCCAAGAACCCCAAGAATCTGACGGCGGTGATGGAGCATGAAGCCAGCGACTTCCAGAATGCCAAGATGTATGATCAAGCCATAGCGGAATATCAGAAGCTCATTGCTAATGATCCCGCCAACGCAGGGTTCCATAGCAATCTGGGAACCGCCTATGCCAGCCAGGGTAAGACGCCTGAGGCTGAGGCCGAGTGCGCGAAGGCCGGGCAGTTGGCTCCTGCGGATGGCACGCGATGCTACTTCAACCTTGGCGCAATCGCCAATAATGCGGGCAAGATGGATGACGCCGCCAGTGCGTTCCAGAAGGCGACCCAGCTTGACCCCAAGAACGCGGACGCGTTCTTCCTGGAAGGCCAGGCTTTGATGGGTAAGGCGACGATGGGACCCGACAATAAGATCGTTCCGGCTCCCGGGACGGTCGAGGCGCTTCAAACCTATCTTCAACTTGACCCCAACGGCAAGTACGCGGCCACCGCGCAGAGCATGTTGCAGTCAATTCAGGGAGCTGTTCAGACCGAGTACAAGGCCACAAAGAAGAAAAAGAGTTCGTAACGGCGCGCCAGTCCAACCTGATCGCTCGTTGGACCGGCTGCGAGGGTTGCTGCCCTGGAGCGGACGGCCGAGCCGTTCCAGGGCGTGGCTCGATCGTCAGGAATGACGGGCGGATATTGCAGACGATGGTGCTAGGCAAGCATTTAGTTCCCTTCCTCACGGTTCTCACCACAACGGTTCTGGTCTCACCCCTCACCGTCGTCCTGACTCTACGGGCCGATGTCATCAGCCAAACCAATTCCGAAGGTAGGCAGGTGGTGATTCAGCGCGACGCTATCGTCATCCACCAGGATTCGGCCTCACTGATTTACAAGCATTTTGACTTGAAGGAGCGCCGCGTGGTAAAGGCTGTGCTCCACGAAGGCAGTCTTCCTTACAGTGTTGCTCGAAGCTCGGCGGACAGCCGCCAGCAGACAGTAGCTCTCTGGAAGCGCTTCGGATTTACGGCCACCGTGACAGATACGACAGGAAAGACCACGCGAGTGTACGACGCGTTCATTGATTTCTATCCGCCCCAAGGCCAGGGTTCGCTCCTAAAAAATGTCCCTGCCCGGACGGACTTTCCAGTGGAGCTAACCAACGGAGGCGCAGATCTCATCAACTTCTCAGACATCACCCGTGTCGAAATTCAGGGGGATCATTTCCGGATCACCGTCTCGAATGGACAAGTGAAGGAAGGCCGTTTTTTAATGCCGGTGCGGCAACCTGCCGAGGCCCGCTTCCTTGGCATCACGGATCGCTACGACCCTGCGAGCGAGGACGTATTCGACTTCTCCTTGCCGCTGGCGCAAATCAAGCAGATTGATTTTGAGCAGTAAGCTAAAGAGGGACGACGCGCCTTGCACGATCTTCGTACGTTCGTTCGTCCTTTTGTTACTTCTTCTTTTCGGCCGCCCAGAGAGCGTTTGAGAGTGCGCGTCCGCAGAATGGGCAATAATTAATCCCGAGATAATCATAGCCGCGGCTGGCGGCCGAGCGCAGGAAGTAGTCCGTGTCCAATTCGTTCACGATTCGGCCGTCGTCGATGCGGTTCTTCGGGCCAACATACAGGGCTCCGCGATCGACTGCTTCTCCCAGTGCGTCACAGCATAGCATGTCGGGTTCCTCAATTCACTTGAGACTGAGCCACGCAGGATTTAACAGTTTGTTGAAAAGCCTTCAGGAACCGTGTCATTCCGAGCCCGTTCGCTCCTCCGTTGCGAACGGTTCCTTCGCGTTGCTCAGGACAGGCTCTGAGCGCAGCGAAGGAGCTCAGCTTAGCGAGGAATCTCGCTCTGAAACTAAAGGAAAGACGAGATTCCTCGTCACCTGCGGCTCCTCGGA
>JASHYZ010000190.1 GCA_030042795.1 Terriglobia bacterium
AACTGGCCAATTTCAGTCCGAAACGCCTGGTTTTCGCGCGGAGGCACAATCGATGTGGGATAAGAGGACGCATAGACGTCTCGCGGATCGAGCTCGATGCCGAGCACTTCGCGAACCCAGGGCAGCAGGCGGGGCAGCTCATGGCCGCTTAGTTCGTAACGATGGCCCTGGAGCACGGCGTTGCCGCTCGGACTGACGGCGAAGTGTGTGTCTGCGAACCCCCAAACTTCCAGGCTTTCAGCGTCTTCGGGCTTCGCAGGTAACGGTTCCGGATAAATTCTCGACCCGTTCGAGGCAACAGGCGATATCATTTTGGCCTTCCGTTTCTCATCAGCGTCATGGTTCGGTATACTTCACGGACGAACGGCTGTAGGTTACGCGTGCGGCTGCGCCGGCACTGCCAAAGCCTGGATCGTTCACGAGCGCTTCTCCTGCGCGGTACTATTGTGTATTCGTCGGGTCGTTTCCTGCAAGACTGCGATGCTCTTTTGGCGCCGATAGGGAATCGGAAACCGCAAAGTGCGCCGACGGTGTCGCACGCCGGCACGGGCTGGAAGCCCGTGCCACGTGGCATGGCCATCCTGGCCATGCTGCAAAATGTCCAAACATCAGGCGCGCGACAATGCCGCGCCTGCGGAAAACGCGGAGAACTTGCGCGAACCGCGTAACTACCGCCCGAACTATGAACCGCCGTATCGCCGCCATTGCCAACCCCTACGCTGCCGGAGGCCGCGCCGGTAAGCTTTGGCCGGGTGTTGAGCGCCACCTCCGCGCGCGCTTGGGAGACGTGACAGTCCGCTTAACAGACTCCGCCGGACACGCCACGCGCATCGCCCGCGAGCTACTGGAGAATGGCTTTGACGTGATTATCGCTCTCGGCGGCGATGGGACGGTGAGCGAGGTGGCGAACGGGTTCCTGCGCGGCGATGATCCTGTCCGCCGTGACGCCCAACTCGGCATTCTACCTATCGGAACCGGCTCCGACTTTCAGCGCAGCCTCGGCATTCCATCAGACCTCGACGAGGCAGTCGAAATCCTGGCGCTCGGCAAGCCGCTGGCTATTGATGTAGGCAAGGCGACGCTGATTCGAACGGACGGGCGCGAGCAGCAACGATACTTCGTAAATCTCGTAAGCTTCGGCATGGGCGGAGCGGTGGCGGCCGGAGCCAAGAATGCTTTCACGGCGCTGGGAGGAAAGGCGGGGTTCCTGTGGGCCACCTTCAAAGCGATGACGGCTTACCAGGGACGTCAAATCGAAATCGAGCTGGACGGCAGCGGCCATAGTCTGCCGTTCTACATCAGCAACGTCGCGGTGGGCAACGGGCGGTATCACGGCGGCGGAATGCAGGCTTGTCCGGCCGCAGTGCTCAACGACGGCCTGCTGGAGATAACGGTCATCGAATACCTGAAGCCCTTCGAGATCGTGCGCGACATTCGCATTCTTTATTCGGACAACGTGTATCGTCATCCGAGGATCCACCATCTTCGGGCGCAGCGGCTGGTGGCGCGGTCTGAACAGCCCACTTGGGTGGAGGTGGACGGAGAACCGCTCGGACAGTTGCCCCTAGCCGTTGAGGTTTTGACTCAGCGGCTCTCTGTGCTCGTAAGCCCTGCGAGCCCGCTGCTTATTGCAGCGCCGCACGCTCCTCTGGCTGCGAAGGCGGGTGTGACGGTGGGTGAAACAACGCCAGATTCATCGTGTTACTAACGTCCACTTTCTTCTCAGGCCGCGAAGAATTTGCAAGACGGTTTCGGCTTAGAAATCGACTTCTCGACCCGCAAGAAAAGTGCACCACAGAGGGCACAGAGAACGCGGAGAAAACCTCTGTGACCTCTGTAATCTCTGTGGTGAGCTTTTCTTTTGGTTGCGGCCAAAGGCCGCACGGGGTTGAGAGGCTTCTAGGCACAGAGGTCACCGAGACCTTACGGTTGGGTTGCGGCCGAAAGCCGCGCTGGGATGATGAATTTTCGAAACCCACTCCAATGTTAGCCAGCAGGACTTGCAAGGCAGTTTGGCACTGTTATTGCTCGGGAACTAAACGCACGTAATGCGCATCAATACACCTCTGCGGGCTTGACAGAGGGTTTAGCATAGGACTTTATGGACGTGAGCACAACAGAAGCGATTGCAGCCGGCGCGAATCTCAGGGCCGGCGTCAGCGAGACTAATCTTCAAGAGCCTCGCTATGAGGCGGCGTTCTTTTACGCTCTCTTTTTACGCGGGTATCCGCTGCAAAGGCTCCGGGAGGATATCGACGTCTCACCCAAAGTTTTGGCTCGATGGCAGCGTCTGGCGGCAGGCGACCCGTGGTATAAGGCCACCGTTGAGCGCATGCTGAGCTACCGCAAGGAAGTTCTGGCTATCTTTGACTCCCTCATTCTCCGCGAAAGCCACAGCACCGTGACCCATTGATTCAGTGATTGATTTCCTCACGAAGCTCGGTGGAGGAGGACATCCGCGGCCCAGGTGAGGAAGAAGAGTACACTGACATAGCCGTTGATGTTGAAGAAGGCCGCGTTGAGGCGGGAAAGGTCGGAGGGCCGGACGAGCCCATGCTCGTAGGCTAGTAGCGCGGCGACAAGCGCGAGTCCGGCGAAGGCCAGCCAGCCCAGATTCTCCATCCTGGCGGCGACAACCAACAGCACCAGCATAACCACGTGCAGAAGGCCGGAGAGCCACAGTGCCGTTCGGATACTGTAACGAGCAGGGATGGAAAACAGGCGCTGCTGGCGGTCAAAGTCTACGTCCTGGCAGGCGTAAATCAAGTCAAAACCGGCCACCCAAAACGTCACCGCGACGCCGAGGAGCAACACCGCTGGTTTCACGTCTCCCCGCAAGGCAACCCAAGCCGCCACTGGCGAGAGTCCCAAGCACACTCCGAGGACGAGATGCGACCAAGACGTGAAGCGCTTCGTGTAGGAGTAGCCCAGCAACAGCACAAGAACCAGCGGCGAAAGCTTGAAGGCCAGAGGGTTGAGTTCGTAAGCCGCCAGCACCAGAACGCCGCATGAAACAGCCGTGAAGCCGGCGGCAAATGCTAACGTGAGTTGTCCTGACGGCAGGGCTCGGGCACGCGTGCGGGGGTTGAGCGCGTCAATTTTCAGGTCGGCGATGCGGTTGAACGTCATCGCCGCACTGCGGGCCGCTACCATAGCGATGATGATCCACAGCAGTTGCCGCCAGGAAGGCCACCCACGCAGCGCCAACACAGCTCCGGTAAGCGCGAATGGCAGGGCGAAGACCGAGTGCTCAAACTTGATCATCTCAAGCGTTGTGCGGACGCGGGCAACCCAAACTACCAGCGCAGAGCTTTGCGCCGCAGACGCCGTTCGAGCGCGATCGTTCATGCTATCTATCCTGTCGGAGAGAACCGGAGAAAGTCAATTTGGGGTGGTGGATGGGTTCCTCGCCCGCAGCCCTTGCCGTACCCACTGTGCGCGCCGGCTGCTCCCAAAGTTATGGTAGGGCGCACACAAAATTGGCAGCCTCGTTCGTGTCGCCCGTGCCCTTGTACTTCGCGATCTTCGGATAGGCGCACAAGGGACGAGTCATTTTGACCCCCTTTGTCGGATCGTCGTCGTTATACTTGGTAGCAATGATGGTTGGCGGCGCCACGTTCTTTTCCACCCATTGCTCGAGAGCCGCGGAAATATTGTGCTCGGCGTCGGCCGGCGTGTCTTTGCCTCCATAGAAATAATTGGCTCCCGGGCCGCCTCCGCAATGCCACATTCCCGGTACCATGTACAGCCGCATAAAAGAGTCGGTGGCTGTTTGCCCCATGGCGGCCACCACACGATCGTAGTAGTCGATACTGCTGGTGGCCGGAATAGCCGCGTCGCTCCAGCCGTGATACAGAATAAGCTTGCCGCCACGAGCCCGGAACGCCTCCAGGTTGGGATTGTTCGCGTTGAGTGCGGCTGCCGTTTTTTCGTCTGCAGCTTTCAGTCCGGCGTCCACGGTAAACGTCTTATGGTCCCAATTCTTCTCGCCATAAACCATGTCCGAGAAGTAGCCGAGCCCAAAGTACGCAAGCAGGCTGTTGAGGGGCGATGGGCCGGTGATCCAAAGCCCCCAGCCTCCCGGTCCCTCCTCGCCCCCTGGCGGAAAGCCGGGGAAAACCTGGTGGCCGGCGGAATTGTGCGGACCCGCGTAGATCGCCTTCAGGGCTGTCACTTGCGGCGCGGTGAGGCAGTCTGCCGAATCGGCGCCCTTACAGGCAATCGTCTCGGGGTCGAAGTGGCATTGCCGCGGATCATTCAGCACTCCATCCGTCACACCGTCCCGGGCATCACACGCTGCGAGCACGGCCTTACTGATCGTTGGAATCTTAGCGGCGGGAATGTAACTCGCGGGATCGAGTGTGGTCGCTTGCACGTCCCACATGGCACCCGTCAGCAGGTGCGTCCAGTAGTAGGCTGGAGCGCCGGCGATGATGCCATCGTAGTCCTCTGGAAATCGCTGCGCTTCCATCAAAGCTTCGCGGCCGCCATCGGAGCAACTGGCGAAGTACGACCGCTGGGGGCTTTCCCCGTAAAAGGCGCTTATAATCGCCGCGGCATTCAGAGTCATGAGGTGGACTGCGCGATTCCCAAAGTCGACCACTTTCTGGGGGTGACCGAGTGCCCAAGCCGCATCAGTGCTCGAACCTGAATGCCCGGTGTCGGTACCGCCGCTCGCGTAACCGAGCTTCACTGCGCGTCCCAAACCCGGATAGTCAATTACGCCCGCAAAGCCGCCGTTGCCTTGACCCTGAAACTTGCCGTTCCAACCGCTCGCCGGCATCCAGACCTCGATTTTGATGTCGGAATCTGGAGTGGGCGTGGCATCAAGAACCACGCGGCAGAAAGCAGGAACATCTTTGAAGCTCGGCGGCGGGCCTTTCGGCAGCGTGAAGGCGCCAGCCGGTACCATCTGCGCCAGAGTGATCTTGGCGTTCTTCAGATCAAGACTCGCGAGACTCTCACAAGGCGTCGGCGTTGCGCCAACGCATGGGATCACCCCCGTCAACACAACGATCGCGAACACAAGGAAACGGAATTTGCCTGCACCCATAAATAGGTAACTCCTAGACTTTGATTACCGCGGGGCAGCTTACACGAACTCCACTCGTGCCTTAACTGGAGCATCGGCGAGCGCGCGATCCCTCGTGACGAGCGTTGCGCTCAAAGCCTCTGCCAGGGCGATGTAGGCGGCATCGTAGGCGGTCACGTTGTGGCGCAACTCCCAAATACGCGGAAGCAGCACATCGTGAGGGTATCGGTTAAGCGGAAGATCCGCCAAGTCTTCCAGAGCTTCCTCCCCTCGCTGCGGGGAAAGCGCACCCGAGCGGGCGTAGCGCCTTAACACTTGGGCAACTTCCACGTCCAACAGGTGCGGCGCGTGCAGCGTTTCGCCGGAGGCAAAAATCCGATTGCTGACTGCTCCTGCCGCAGCGGTCTGCAACAACACTTCGAGCACCGCGGAAGCGTCTACTACAATCAACGCTTCTCCCTTTCCGCCCTGACAGCAGCCGCAGGGCTGAGACGCGACCGAACCGGGGTGCGGCCTGCGAGCCGCCGTTGTATCTCTTCCAAAGTGGGACGCTCCACAGCCCGGCGAGCCTCGCGAAGCAGGTAGTCGGAAAGGGACATGCCTTCGAGTGCCGCACGTGATTTGAGCTGCCGATGGAGTTCGAACGGCACGTTGCGGATTTGAACCATCACTGACATGCGATCAGCGTAGTCGCATGCTCAGAACATGTCAACTGTTTCTGTCTTTGGCATTGCTACTTGGCGTCCTTCACAGTCTTGGGCTCGCGCATGGCCTCCAGAATCTCCTCGGCGCTCAGGAGTCGATTCGCCTCTTTGGCCCGATTGTAGATGCGCTCGACGCGCTCGGCAGTGGCCTCAAGACCGTGTCTCTCGAGCCAGAAAACGACGTTCGACTTCCCGCTCATCGGACCAATTTCGATCTTCTGGTCCAGCCCGAACCAGTGTGAAGGCACCCCGGAGTAAACCCGATCGGCCAATTCGGGATCGTCCTTGTGATAAGCCTTGATGACGGCCGCGGCGTGGACTCCGGTGGCGGTGCGAAAGGCGTCGGCGCCGAACACGGGATAGTTCGGGGGAATGCTGATGCCCACGGCCTCAGAGACGGCGCGCACGTAGTCCTTCAGCCGGGTCAGGTCGCGATCCGCATAGCCCGGAGCTCCCAGCAGCCGAAGGTTCACCAGCAACTGATCGATGGGCGTATTGCCGACGCGCTCGCCAATGCCAATCGCCGCGCCGTGCACCTGATCGGCGCCGGCTTCGTAAGCCACTAGCGAATTCACCACCGCCAGGCCTCGGTCGCAATGGCCGTGCCAGTCCACGCGAATCTGCTCACCGGTGGGCTTCACCACTTCCTCCACGACGAACCGCACCAGCGCGTGCACGCCACGCGGCATGATGTGGCCGACCGTGTCGCACACGACGACGGCACGCGCCCCGCATTCAATAGCTGTGGTGTACAGCTTCTTAATCACCTCTGGTTGGGCGCGCGTGGTGTCTTCGGTGACGTACATCACCGGTAACCCCAGGCTGCGTGCAAACCGTACGGCTTTCTCCGTGGCGCGCAGCAGGAAGTCGAGCGTCCAGTCCTCTGTATACTGCCGAATGGGGCTGGAACCTAAGAAAGTAGCGGCCTCGATTTCGAGACCCGTGGCTTGCGTCACGTCCGCAATGGGCTGGATGTCGGATTCCAGGGTGCGGGCGGCGCAGTTGGCGCGGATGCACAGCTTCGAGCCGACGATCTCCTTCGCCAGCGCCTCTACACACTCTTGAGCGCGTGGCCCCGCGCCCGGAAGCCCGAGATTCAGGCTGTCAATGCCGAGAGCTTCCATTAAGTGCAGAAGTTCCAGCTTTTTTTCGATGGAGGGATCGGTAACGGATGGGGACTGCAACCCGTCGCGCAACGTCTCATCATTCAGCAACGGGCGCTTGCTGACGCGGAGCTGGGGGCCGGATGCTTTATTCCAGTCGTATATGAGCCCGGCCGGGTCTTGCATGTTCGTGTCGTGCGGGCCTCGTCGGCCCCAGGGCAGGCACAAGGCCTGTCACGTAAGGGCGACCCTTGTGGTCGCCCTGGGCACGCACCAGGCGTGCCCTACGATTAATGATGCGGCTCGCGCATCGAGCGAATCCGCGCCGGGGCCCGTCGAAGCAGACCGAACCCGCCGCGCATCCTTAACCAGAAGCGGGGGGCGAAGAGGAAATCCACGAAGCTCTCCATCAGGCGGCCGGCCCGGCTGTCATAGCCAAACCACCACAGCTTGGGCAGCCGCGGCGCGAGGTCCACGTCAATATATTTTACGCGCGCCATCTCCATCACACCAATCCGGGAATGGGTGCGGCCGAGGCCGCTCAGCTTGAAACCGCCGTGCGGCGCCTCAGCGATTCCGAACGAGCTGAGGCAGTCGTTCACCATCACTGAACCGCACTCCAGGCTCCGCGCCAGGCGGTCGCCGCGCTGCGCGTCGCGAGTCCAGACGCTAGCGGAGAGTCCAAACTCCGAATCGTTCGCCAGGCGTACGGCCTCGGCCTCATCGCGCACCGTCATGATAGAAAGCACGGGTCCGAAGGTCTCCTCGCGCATGATCCGCATACCGTGGTGAACATTGGCCAGCACGGTGGGCTCATAGAAGAAGCCTCCGAGGCCCGCCGGGTTCGCGCGCTTCCCACCGGTGAGGATGGTGGCGCCCGCGGCCACAGCTTCTGCCACATGCTCTTCCACCATCTTGAGCTGGCGCTCGCGAATCAGCGGCCCTACTTCGGTGTCAGGATCCTCACCCGCCCCGACGCGCAGCCGCCGCGTCTTCTCGACGCAAAGCTCAGTGAAGCGTTCGGCTATACGCTCCACCACATACACGCGCTCCGCCGAGATGCAGGCTTGGCCGGCGTTAGTGAACGCTCCCCATACGGTCCCGCTCGCCGCGAGATCAAGATCGGCGTCCGCACACACAATCACCGGGTCTTTGCCACCAAGCTCGAGCACGGTGGGCAGCAGGCGCGCGACGGCCTGGGCCTGAATTCGCTTGCCCGTCGCAACGCTCCCAGTAAACACGAGCTTGTCGATCGCGGCGTTCTCCAGCGCCGAGCCCGTAGCGCCGTCGCCCACGATCACGTTGAGCACGCCAGCGGGCAAGCCGGCATCATCCGCGATCTGTTGGATGGCCAGGCCGGCTTGCGGCGTGAACTCGGAGGGCTTAAGCACTACGGTGTTTCCAGCCACTAGGGCCGCCGCAATCTGGTGCATCGGGATGCTGAAAGGATAGTTGAAGGGCGAGATGATGCCGACCACGCCGTAGGGCTCATATTCCAGGCGCCCACGCTTGAAGCGAACGGCCAGGTTCTGATGAGGCACGCTCTCCGGTGACAGAAACGCGGGCCCGTGGCGCGCCAGAAAATCGAGACCATCGAGCGCCACCATCACCTCAGTCAGTAGGGCCTCCACACGTGGCTTTCCCGTCTCGCGCGTGATCAGGGCCGCCAGATCGTGGCGGCGGTTGAAAAGCGCTTCTCGGATGCGCACCAAGTGCTCCGCCCGCCGGGCGGCTCCCAG
>JASHYZ010000191.1 GCA_030042795.1 Terriglobia bacterium
AGCTTGAGCATGTAGTACATCTCAGGCTGACCGGTCAAATTACGGTGAGAAATCTGCTCAATTGTACCGACACCTTGATTGGGATAGACAATTTTATGGCCTACCTCAAAGTTCATAAGGCCCCCCGGCTAATGTGTTTGCTGGCACAAGATGAGGGTAATCCTGTATACGAATTCCCGTCAAGGCCCAATCGGGTGCGAAACAGGTTTTCCAGCCCAGGGCCAGCGAAGTCGTCCATCGAAGCTGTTTCAGGCCGATTATTCACGTAAACAATAGTCTACTGCGAACAGAACGATTGCTGCAATGCTCGCGGGTTCTGATACACTCATCCGGCTGTCAGAGGAGGCGCACATGGGCTTGTTCCGAAGACTGAGTGTTGACACATGTTTCCGGCTTGCAGTGCTGATGTTTACGGCGGGTTCGATTCAGGCGTTCGCCGAGGGGCCTTACCAAGTCACGGTGGAACGCGGCGTGGAGGCGAAGATGCGCGACGGCGTGGTTCTGCGAGCTGACATCTATCGTCCGGACGCCGCTGGCAAGTTCCCGGTGCTGCTCGAACGAACACCCTACAACAAAGGAAACGGCGAGTCGGAATTCGGCAGGGAGGCGGCGGCGCGCGGATACGTGGTAGTGATTCAAGACGTCCGCGGCCGCTACACGTCGGAAGGCGAATGGTACCCCTTCAAGCACGAGTCGGACGATGGCTATGACACGGTGGAGTGGGTAGCCGGTTTGCCCTATTCGGATGGCAAGGTGGGGATGTTTGGCGGGTCGTATGTGGGTGCAACCCAGATGCTCACGGCCATCGCGCATCCGCCGCACCTTGCCGGCATTTTTCCGGTTGTTACAGCCTCGAACTATCATGACGGCTGGACGTATCAGGGCGGTGCATTCGAGCAGTGGTTCAACGAATCATGGACTTCGGGCCTTGCTCAGGACACGCTCAATCGCAAGGTCAGCGGCGCCACCAACGCGATGGTGGGCGCGCAAACGTTGCCGCTCACCGGCTATCCATTGTTTAATCTGGCCGGCATGGCGCCGCTCGGCAGCGCCGGCAGCCTGCAGGAACTCGCGCCTTACTTCCTCGACTGGCTTAGCCACCCTGACTACGACAACTACTGGAAGAAATGGTCCATCGAAGAACATTATCCTGACATCCAGGTGCCCGCCTACGTGGTAGCCGCCTGGTATGACATCTTTCAAGGCGGCTCGCTGCGCAACTATATCGGCATCACCACACATGGCGGTAGTGACGTGGCGCGCCAGAAATCGCGTCTCCTCGTCATGATCGGCGGGCATGCGGGCAGCGGGCCAAAGATCGGCCAAGTGGATTTTGGAAAGGATTCGGTGGTGGACGAAAACGCCCTGATGCTGCGCTGGTACGACAATCTGCTGAAGGGCGAGGACAACGGCGTGGAGCGCGAGAAGCCGGTGAGGCTCTTTGTGATGGGCCGCGACGCTTGGCGCGACGAGTCTGCCTGGCCACCGCCCGAAGCGAAGGAGCAAACCTACTACCTTCACTCGAGCGGACGGGCTAATTCGTCCGAAGGAGACGGGACGCTCAGTCTGGCACGCCCGGCTTCTGAAGCTGCCGACCGTTTTATTGATGACCCTAACAGTCCCGTTCCGACCGTGGGTGGTCCTTTGTGCTGCGATAGTGAGCATCTCGCTCCCGGCGCGTTCGATCAGCGCAAAGTTGAATCGCGGCCGGATGTGCTGGTGTATACCACACCGGCGTTCGACCATGACTACGACGTGACCGGTCCCGTGAGCCTGGACCTTTACGCCAGCTCGGAAGCGGTTGATACCGACTTTACCGCGAAGCTGGTGGATGTGGGTCCCGACGGATTCGCCCGCAACCTCACCGAAGGAATCTTGCGCGCCCGGTACCGCGACTCGCAGGAACACCCGCAGTTGATGCAGCCGAACACGATCTATCGCCTGCATATCGATCTCTGGTCCACCGGCAACGTGTTCCTCGCCGGGCACAAGCTACGGCTTGAGATCGACGGCGCCAATTTCCCGCGCTTCGATCGCAACCCGAACAACGGCGGCGATCCGGGCCTCACAACAGAGTTCGTGAAGACTACCAACACCGTTTACCACGATGGGGCGCATCCTTCCGCGCTGATGGTGGACGTGATGCTGCAATAATCCTTCGTCCTTGGTCCCTGGTCCGTCGTTCTTTGTTCGTGGTGCGTGGACCGTGGCGGTCTGCTCCTGTCGCGCCCGCGATCGAATTCGACGGCTACGAACCACGATCCACAAACTACGAACTGTCGTCGTCAGGGACAACAAACCACCGACAACGGACAACTGGCGAGGGCGCCGAAAGAAACTGGACCCTATCGGCACCAGTGTCCGTATGTAGAAATGAAGGGCCTGGCAGCACCGATCGGGGCAACGGCGTGAGGGATGGGACGCGAGAGGAGCGGCAGGCGATATTACGCCGGGCTGCCACGGGTGACGCCGCAGCGTTCGAGGCGATCGTGCGCGAGCACCAGTCGATGGTCTTCAGTCTCGCCTGCTACTTTCTGCACGATCCCGGTCGTGCCGAAGAGATCGCCCAGGAAGCGTTTCTTCGGCTCTACCAGAACCTTGATCGGATCGAATCGCCCGAGCACCTGGTACAGTGGCTTAGACAGGTGACTTGGCGCTGCGCGATTGACGAATCACGGCGCGCTTCCAGCAAGCCTGCGGTCGCCCTGGAGGACGTGGCTGAGCCGGCAGCTGACGACCGTCAGGAGGACGTGCTGCTGAAGCAGCACCTGCAGGTCCTTGTGGCGTCTCTGCCGCCACGCGCCAGAATGATGGTGATCCTGCGCTTTCAGGAAGACCTGAATCTGGCCGAGATTGCCGAGATTATGAGCGTGCCGGTGAACACCGTAAAGAGCGGCCTCTCGCGAGCCTTGGGCGTCTTGCGAGACAAGCTTACGCGAGTGGTGGGAGACGTAAGAGTATGAGACCTCTTGAAGATGAACTTCGAGAAGCGCTTCGGCGGCGTGAGCCACCCTCAGGTTTCACGGGGCGTGTGCTGGCGCGTGTTCGACAGGAAGCCGATGCGCGCGCTGCGGCCGGCACAAAGTCCGGGGCGTGGCGAGCGCGGCGCTCATTTTGGGCTGACC
>JASHYZ010000021.1 GCA_030042795.1 Terriglobia bacterium
GTTGACACCTCCTTCTCCACCGACCGCTGCTTTGGTTCTCCTCCGGATACTCCGACGCGGGTCACACGTGTCGACAAACCCCCAAAAAACACCTTGGAAAATAGGTGCCGGTCAACTGTGCCCCCGCCATCGGCCGTCTAATCGCGTCCCAAGCACCAATCCTAAGGCTCCCTGTGCACGGATTCCGAAGCCGCTGCGTGGCATGGGTGGGCGTTGACAGGAGCAGCGCCACAGGCGAGAATGGAAACGGTGTGAGGATCTAATGATTCTTATCAATCCTGGCGGCACATGCGCCCGTAGCTCAGCTGGATAGAGCACTTGCCTACGAAGCAAGGGGTCGGGAGTTCGAATCTCTCCGGGCGTACCATTACTACTTGGAATTGAGTGAGTTACACGCAACGGCAAGTAGGGCACCTGCTTTCACCGTACCAGAAAATCACCCTTTAATGAACTGTATCAAAAGTCTTCTTTCACTAATCAGTTACGAGGCCGCTGAGACTGCCAGAAATCATTCCAGCCCTCCGTTTTCATCCTTACCAGTTCGTTTGTTGGTGCCCGCACAGGGGCGAATTGGCCTTCGACGGAGGCGGGGCTCTCGGCGCGCGCAAGTGACTCATCAGTAGCCGACTAGGCCGGAGTCAGGCCTCTCCAAGTTGCCCTATACACTCTTGCCTTTGCCCGGAGAGAGCTCTCCCTGTACTGAAGAAGGAGTGAAACTCGAAACAGCCATCCGTAGCATCAGTCGCTATCGGAGACCGTGCGCATCTACAACAATCTCCCTGCAGCCCGCGTGTTAGAGCTCCGTCATGGTTCTTGAGCGGCGAGTGCCGTCTTCTTAGCACCGCGAGGAGTCGATGGGCGAACCCTTGGCGCGGCCTTGGCCTCTTCCGCCAGACCGGCAACCATGTCCACGAGCTCGTCCATCTGCTTCTGATAGGCCTCGTCCAGGCGAAGCGTGGGTTCTCGAACGCGGTCTGAGGGAAAGACGCCGCGCCTCATCATCACGCGCTTCTCCATCTGTACAGCTAGCTCAAGATGCTGCAGCGCAAATATGAGATAGGGCTGGAGCTGATAGAACAGCGCCTTCGCATTGTCGATTTCGCCGCCGTCCCACAGTTCAAAGATTCTTGTGTATAGCTCGATAAGTGCGGGTCCCGGCATAATGCCGCATGCGCTGTGCTCGAGGCCGTCGATCATGGCGATGCCGCCGAGCCCGTACAGCACTTGAAGCTTGCCGCCTGAAAGCCGAATGATTTCGGTGCACTTGGAACCGGGCAGCGTAACCTCCAGTTTCGCGAAAAGAAAATTTTCGCAGCGCTCGGCCAAGTCCACAAACAGCCTGGGTGGCAAACCGCCGCCAGTGAAGTCCGCATCCTGTAGCATGACGGGAATTTGCACACTGCGGCAGACCGATTCGTAGAAAACCGTCTGCTCTCTGACGCCGAGCGCACACCATTTTGGGGCCACCACCATCAGTCCATCCGCCCCAATAGACTCCGCATACCGCGAAAACTCAACGGTGGCGTAAACGGACCCGCATCCCGTACTCACAAAGACGGGCACACGGCCCGCAGTTTGCTCGACCAAGAGTTTGGCGATGCGGTAGCGTTCAGCGTCGGTCTGCTTGTAAAACTCGGTGGCGAACCCCGGAGCGCAAACTGCGGCGGCGCCCGCCTCAATTGCAAAATCCACTTGACGGCGAAAAGCGGCTTCGTCGATGCTTTCATCCTCGTTGAGAGGCAGCATCATTACCGGTACGACGCCACGAAGGGTCATGCTCATCGGCGTGCTCCTAGCGAGTCGTGCTATCTAACTAAGCTAACAGGCTGTTGAAAAACCCGTCCCGACTGTCATTCCGGGGAGCCGCCGGCGACGAGGAACCCGTATTCCCTTTATTTTCAGAGCGAGATTCCTCGCTTCGCTCGGAATGACACGGCTCCCAGAAGATTTTTCAACAAATTGCTAAGTGACCTGCCCCTCACTCCCGTCCCTCTCCCAAAAGGGACAGGGGAGAGCTTAATTCGAAACATTATTATTGTAGGGCACTCTCCCTGGGGAGAGGGTGGCGCGAAGCGCCGGGTGAGGGGTTCACGTGATCCACTCTATGAGCCCCGTCACGCGTGTTGCACGACCACCAAGGGAAGACCTGCTTCCTCAAATGCGCGCTCCAGAATTGCCTTCTCATCCGGCCTAGCGTTACGCAAAGGCCGCCGCGTCAATCCAGCCGCCCGGCCCTGCAGTTCAATCGCGCACTTCACACGTCCCGGAAAACCCGTCATATCCTCCAACGCCCGCCAGACAACCAGAAGCTTATTGTGAATTTCAAGTGCTACGTTGTGACGTCCGTCTTGCACAGCATCGAAGAGCTCGCGGCATTGTCGCGGCAAGACGCTGGCGATTGCGGATAGCGTCCCGTGTGCGCCCAGCATAAAAGATGGATACAACAGATCGTCCACGGCGCTGAGAACCGGAATCCGCTTGCCAAAGCGATAGACCATGTCCGCCACCTGGTGCATGTTTGAGCCGCTCTGTTTCACGGCGCAGATCGCGTCCGCAGCCAGAAGCCTTTCCACGCCGCCAGC
>JASHYZ010000192.1 GCA_030042795.1 Terriglobia bacterium
TTCGCCCTTCAGCGAGCGCTTCATCAGCATGTCGGTAATCAACAGACGGTTGATTTCGTTGGTGCCTTCAAAGATGCGATTAACCCTCTGATCGCGGTAGGCGCGCTCAACAGGGTAGTCACTTGAGAAACCGTAGCCGCCGTAGATCTGCACCGTTTCGTCACTCACGAAGTCCAGCAGCTCAGTACCGACGACCTTGATAATCGAACACTCAACTGCGTACTGTTCGAGCGTCTTCAGGATCTGTCTGCCTGCCTCGGGTGCGCCTTGATCGAGCCCTTCCAGACATTCGTCAATCATGCCTGCCGTGCGGTAACACAGGCTGTCGGCAGCGTAGATTCGCGTCGCCATTTCGCCCAGCTTCTCCTTGATAAGGCCGAAATCCGCGATGCGGCGTCCGAAAGCCTCGCGTTCCTTAGCCCACTTCACGGCCTCGGCGAAAAGATGTTTGGATCCGCCGATACAGCCAGCGCCTAGTTTCAGACGGCCCATGTTCAGAATGTTGAAGGCAATGAGATGACCCTTGCCGATCTCGCCCAGAACATTTTCCACCGGCACCACCGCGCCTTCCAGATTCACAGGCGTGGTGGATGAGCCCCGAATGCCCATCTTGTGCTCTTCAGCGCCCGGCGAGACTCCGGGGAAAGATCTTTCGACGATGAAAGCGGTGAACTTCTCGCCATCGACTTTGGCAAAGACGACGTAAACGTCTGCTATGCCGCCGTTGGTGATCCAGTGCTTGGTGCCATTGAGAATATAATGCTTCCCGTCGGCGCTCAGCACAGCCTTCGTCTTCGCGTTCAACGCGTCCGAGGCGGAGGTGGCTTCGCTCAGGCAGTAGGCGCCCACCCACTCCGCATTTACCAGCTTGGGCAAGTACTTCTCTTTCTGAGATTCGGTGCCGAAGAAGGCGATAGGCAGGACGCCGATTCCCGCCTGAGCGCCCAAGGTAGCGGACCAGGCGCCGTCCCGCGCCGTCTCCTCGGAAACAATCACCGAGGAGACCTTGTCAAGCTCGAGCCCGCCGTATTTTTGAGGCACATCGGTGCCGCAAAGGCCCACCGCGGCCGCCTTCTTCAAAAGCTCGCGCAGCAGGCCCGGCTTCTTGGCTTCCAGCTCGTCGATCCGAGGGAGTACCTCCTGAATGACGAATTCGCGCGCCGTCCGAGCGATCAAGCGGTGCTGGTCCGTGATGTCTTCGGGGGTGAAGATCTCATCGGGCGAGCGGTCTTCGATGAGGAAGCTGCCGCCTTTGATCAGCGCCTTGGGTGCCGTAACTGTCGTAGCCATATGCGGATTGACGCCCTCAGCCAAGATTTGAGATTCGAAATTTGAAACCCGAAATTCGAACCCGAAACTCGGTTACAAGGGGACACAGCGTGACGCACAGAAAGAATCACTTCGCCTGTTCGCCACTGTGGCTGCGGCTCGTGCATCGCTCGAAGAAATCAATGAAGGAATCCAGGCGCTCATCCGTGCGTTTTTCAGCTGCAGCAAGCTCAGCCATTCTCTCTTCAATCTTCGCCATGCGGCCCTCGGCGGCGATTTGGCTGTTGATCAAAGTACGGGAGATTTGCAACAGCCCCACAATAGACTTGTTGTGCTTGGCAGCCGTCTTTCACTTCGGAAATTGCGCTCCGAACCTCAGCGATATCCGCCTCGAACTTAGCTTGCTGTTCGACGATGAACTCCATGTTACGTTCAATGCGCTGAGTTCGCTGCAAATCTTCGTTAGTCATGCCTGCTTCACCTTTCGGCCCTTCGCTCGCTTCAGTTCTGAGGCCGCCTAATTGTGGACTGACCCGCTCTACTGCAAATTCTCAAAAATCCCTGCCGCGCCCATGCCGCCGCCCACGCACATGGTTACCATGCCGTAGCGGGAGTTGCGTCGTTTCATTTCGCCGAGGAGCGTGGCCGTGAGCTTGGCTCCCGTGCAACCCAGCGGATGACCCAGGGCGACGGCGCCGCCGTTCACGTTGACTTTTTCGGGATCGAGCCCCGCCTGCTTGATCACTGCCAAAGCCTGGGCGGCGAAGGCTTCGTTCAACTCGATCACGTCAATGTCGGCCAGCTTCAACCCGGCGAGCTTCAAGGCCTTCGGAATCGCATTCACGGGCCCCACTCCCATCTCTTCGGGCAGCGTTCCGGCGGCGGCAAAAGCCACAAAGCGCGCCAGCGGCTTGGCGCCGATAGCCTTGGCTTTATCCATCGACATCACCACAGCGGCTGCGGCGCCGTCGCTCATTTGCGAAGCGTTGCCCGCTGTCACCGTCCCGTGGGCGTGGAAAGCAGGCTTGAGCTTGGTCAGCGCCTCCATCGAAGTGTCCTTTCGGGGCCCTTCGTCGATGGCAAAGGTGACCGTATGCTTCTCCGGCTTGTTCTTGCCGTTCATACTCACGCCGGTGACTTCGAGCGGCACAATTTCGTTCTTGAACTTGCACTCCGCGATCGCGGCCAGCGCCCGTTGATGACTGTGCAAGGCAAACTCGTCTGCCTGCTCGCGCGTCACCTCGTACTTGCGGGCTACGTTCTCAGCCGTCAGGCCCATGGTGAGGTAGGAATCGGGATACGTATCCATCAGGAACGGGTTGGGCGAGAAGTGATAGCCGCCCATGTGTACCAGGCTCATGCTCTCGGCGCCACCGGCGATCATGCACTCAGCAAAACCCGCCATGATGCGCTCCGAGGCCAGCGCAATCGCCTGGAGTCCGGAGGAGCAGAAACGGTTGATGGTCATGGCCGCGCAGGTCACCGGCAGGCCTGCGCGCAACGACACCGTGCGCGCCATGTTGTTGCCTTGCACTGCCTCCGGCATGGCGCAGCCCAGGATCACGTCCTCAATTTCCTTGGGATCGAGCCCGGGCACCCGCTTCAAGATCTCCTGGAACACAGCGGCGGCCATATCGTCCGGGCGCGTGGCGCGCAGGGTGCCCTTGGGGGCCTTGCCGACAGCAGTCCGGGCGATGGAAACGATCACTGCTTCTTTCATAACAGCCTCACGTCAGAAGATTTGATCAGGTTTGAAAGGAAAATCTGGAGCGCCGGCGTCTTGCCAGTTAAGCCTGCGGCTTGCGTTTCTCCTAGCCTAGCAGGGTGCGGAAAAATGTTCGAGAACGTATCATTCCGAGCCCGTTCGCTCCTCCGCTGCGAACGGTTCCTTCGCGTTGCTCAGGACAGGCTCTGAGCGCAGCGAAGGAGCTCAGGGTAAACTTCGCGAGGAATCTCGCTCTGAAATTAAAGGAAATACGAGATTCCTCGTCGCCTTTGGCTCCTCGGAATGACAGATTGGATTACCCCTCCTCCGAAATGTTAGAATGGCAGAGCTAAACACTATATTTATCAATAACATTCCGGCTTTGTCGAATTAACGTGCTTATTTTCAATGACATTCCAGTTTTCCAGTAATAAAACCAGAAGTGATTTATTATCAGTAACATTCTGGCTTCGTTCGGTATTTTCGGCTCTCCTGACGCTCGGATTCGAAGCCCCGGAAGCCGTCTAGCTTGGCCCAACTCACTCACGCACCTGTGGTGCCAGGCCGGTTGCACCGACCGTCCTTGGAAGCACTTTGGGCCTAGAAATATTTCGGCGTCTGGTCTGTCCAGTCGAACCTGCCCTCGTTTGAGTTGACGCCCACGAACTTGAATTTGTTGCCATGCTCATCGTGGTATTCAAAGTCCTTAGTCTTGGCTTTGATGCCGTTCTGAATGTTCCAGGAGGGATTGTTTTCCACTAGGATCGGCGTTTTGCCGTCCAGCCCGATCAGATAGTCGGCCTTAAACCCTCCGTGGCCGCTCACTTGGACCTGATGGCTGACCTCTCCCACTCGTTGGGCGATCTCAGCCACTCCCCAGTAAAGGGGCTTCTTGTTCACGCCTCCGATGTCTTCCGCAACCACGCGCAAGGCTGCAGCCTGTTGGGGCGTGGCCCGCTGGTCGATATACCAAACGTCGCTCTTCTTTCCGTGGACGCCTGCTAGGTGTAAACCATCAAGCTGCACCGTCCCGTAGTGACCGTGCTCGATATCCAGCGCAAACAGCGACCAGCAGTAATGGTGGGGTGATGGGCCCTGGTTGAAATTGCAGGTGCAGGGCACCCTGCAACTGCACGCCTCGCTCAGTTGGCCTGCCAGCTCCCAGTGCTCTCCGTGAGTCTTTTTCGGGCCAGCAGTGGAAACATCGGCGGCCGCAGCCGTTAGCAGGCCCGCCCCCAGAAATGCCAGAATCCATGCCGTTAGTCTTTTCATATGCAAGCTCGCTCGGTGCCCACGATTCACCCGTGGAGTACCTGTCGAGTCGATTATAGCGGAAAGACAGGATCGTCTGCAGTTTGACGTGCCGTAAGGGGAAGAGATAAGGCTCCAAGACAGGCTACAAAACGGGACCCAACTATAGGGCCCGGCTCGCGAATTAGCGCCGCCTACGGCGGGAAAGCCATCGGAGGAGATGCTACCCGCCACGTAGAGGTCACCGGAGCCGTCGACAGCGATCGTTGGGCCGGAGGCCGACCGAGGCCTCCGGCTTGATCACTCTACGTTGTCGGGCCTACGGCCAAGGTGGCCGTCGTTGACACCGTCACATCCGAGTTCGACTGCAGGGTGCCCGTGATGGTCAGGACGTACGTGCCTCCCGGTGTTGGGGAAGTAGACGACGTCAGTCCGCGGCAGCTTCCAAGGAACAGCAACAGTGAACACAGTGCCGCAAGGACAAGGGCGCGTGAGGCCACTCGCCAAGTTGAAAACGCGACTCCTGAGGCTGCTGTCCACCGCTTCGCCTTAAGAATCAAAAGCGAAGTGAGAAGGAGCCAAGCGCTCCCCAGCATAAGCATGAACCCGGGCGGACCATTCCCTTTGGGCCACAGCTTCCTCAAGACGCCTGAGTTTGACACCGTGGTCGTAACTTTCAGGTTGACCTTGGTGGGAGAGGTGCCGTTCAGGGTAAGAGCCGAAGGTGAAAAGTCGCACCCTACGCCGGGGGCGCCAGCTACGTCACATGTGAGCAGGACCTCCTGGTTAAAATCGAATACAGGGGTTACCAGTACCGTGTAGAATGCCGGCGCTCCAGCCGTCACTGAAGCGACCGATGGAGTCACAGTCAGCGTGAAAGTGGAAAGCAACAATGTCAGAGTTACCGTCGAGCTTTGAGAGCCGCTGGTGCCAGTGACGACGAGGTTGAATGGGTTCGGCGTCGCTATCGTAATGTTGCTTAAGGTCAACGTACTTCCGGTCGCACCGTTCACCGATGGGAAGGCAGTAATAGCTGACGGGCTGAAGCTGCAGGTTTGGCTTGACGGACACGACAGAGCGATACTTCCGCTAAATCCGGAGGAACTTGTCGCCAGAATGGTCCAGGTGACGGACGTAGTGCCGATGATCGCCGAGATGGTCGGGTTCTTCGCTACAACGGTGAACTGAGCCAGACCTGTACCCGAAAGGGAGACACTTTGCGGGCTGCCGGTGGCGTTATCGCTGATGGTGAGGGTGCCGGTGCGGACGCCGCTGGCGGTGGGGGCAAAAATCACGCTGGCCGTGCAGCTCTGGCCAGGACCGAGAGCGTCGAAGAGAGGCGCGCCGGAGCAGGTATTGGTCTCCGTGAAATCTCCGGTGACGCTGATGCTTGTGATGTCCAGGGTCGATGTGCCAGTGTTGGTAATTGTTACCGTTTGCGGCGCGGTGGTTGAGCCCACGGAGGTGTTGGCATAGGTGAGAAGGGTGGGCGTTACAGTCACTGAGGTCGCGGCGGTAGCCCCAGTCCCGGTCACGGTGATGACATGGGGACTGTTGGGCGCATTGTCGTTAATGCTGAACTCGTCGGTGACCGAACCCGTGGCAACCGGCGTGAACTGGATATTGATAGTGCACGTTCCTCCCCGGGCCGCTACCGTACCGACACAGTTGTCGGACTCTGTGAAGTCGCTGCTGGGAGGCGTGATCGAGCTGATCACCAGCGCCGCGCTACCCTCGTTGACGATCATCAGCGATTGGGTGGTGCTGGTGACGCTCACCGGCTCGCTCCCGAAATTAAGTTTCTGAGGTGAATAGGCGATAGCAGGCGCGTCTGCGGCTTCGACCTCCACCATAAAGGCGTTGCCGGCGACCCCGCCCAAATTACCCTGATAAGCGCCAGCCGAGGTCGCGGCTCCCAAAGCGGGGAAATTGCTCGACAACGTGCTACCAGCCAGGTAAAGGTCACCGGTACTATCGACGACCACGGCCTGGCCGAAATCGTCGCCACTGCCACCAAGAAACGTTGAATACACCAGCGAACTGCCGCCCGATGCCACCTTGGTGACGAAGGCGTCCGTACAGAGACTGGTGCCGCAGCCGCTTCCGCCGTTGAGCCCCAGGATCTGCTGCATAGCGTCATCCAGTGGAAAGTCGCTCGAGTTCGTGAAGCCTATCACGCCGGCGTTGTCCGAGGAATCCACCGCGATGCCGTTGGCTTGATCGGTCCCCGATCCGCCAAGATACGTAGCGTAAGTTACAGAGGCTCCTCCTGCGGCATATTCCGCCACAAAGGCGTCGCCGTTTCCCCCGTAAGTTGACTGAAATGCCTTGTCAGTGACTGGAAAAGGACTCGATTGCGTATCTCCGGTAACAAATATATTGGCCGAACCGTCGAGTGCGATGCCGAAGCCTCGGTCACGTCCCGAGCCGCCGAGGTAGGTGGAAAACGTGAGGGCCGAAAGACTGTTGTTTAACTCGGTCACGAACACGTCCGCATCGCCGGCGTTCGTGGGTTGGGTGGGATTCTTCGTGGGAAAGTTTGTGGAAAACGTGTAGCCCGTCAAGTAGATGTTGCCCGAGCTATCCAGTTGAATTCCTTGACCCGTGTCAGCCTGGCTGCCACCCAGGTAGGTTGACCCGAGCAGCGTGGTACCCGAAACATTCACCTCGGCGACGAAGGCGTCGGACGATCCCGCCAGTGAGGGCTGAAACGGCGCCGGCGTCATCGCAGCAGGAATCGGAAAATCGGGAGATTCGGTTGACCCAGTTACGTAGGCGTTACCTGAAGAGTCAAACGCAATCCCCTGGCCTTGGTCAAGACCGCTACCCCCGAGATAGGAAGAGTATGTCAGCGTTCCAGCGCTGGTAAACTGAGCTACGAAAGCGTCGCCGGCGCCACCATACGTGGTCTGAAAAGCCTGTGGGGCTGACGGATTGGCGGCTGTGGTCACCGGCAACACAGGAAAGTTCGTTGAGTAAGTGGTGCCGGTTATGAAACCGACGCCACTGGAGTTAACCGCCAAGGCGGCGGCGCCATCCGCGCTTGAGCCTCCCAGATAAGTCGAGTAGAGCAGTTGGGTACCGGTGTCGTTCAGTTTGCTGATGAAGGCATCCCCGGCGCCGCCATTTGAACCTTGGTGAGCAGTCGCGGTAGGAAAGTTGGTGGAGTTGGTCTCTCCGGCCACGTAAACATTTCCACCGCTATCGATCCCGACGCCATAAGCCACGTCGCCCCCGCTGCCTCCCAGATACGTGGAGATCAGCAAAGCAGGATCGATAGTCAGCGTCTCATCACGCCGGTAGGATGGAACCTCAAACCCAAATTCGTTCTTGGCCCGCTCGGCATATCGCACCGCCAATCTGTGCCTATTTGCTCCGTCACCCTGATATGCTTGCGGAACCCGCAAGGTCACGGTGCCCTGATTCGTCTCCAACAGCAGGCTGCCGCTCCCGTCCACAGTTACCTGCTCGGCTCCTTGGATCTGAAAGCGCACTTGCCGGGGATCAGCGCCTGGCGCCACCACGAAGTCATATTCCAGGTCACCCTGGCGGCCGTAGAAGACCGCGTCCACGCCGCGATAGAGATTCTGATACCGCACCTGCCCATAATTCGGGATACCCGTGTGCCAGGACTGAGGATCGTTGCCGATATAGTAGTTGCTCTTCCCTGGCAGTTCGTCCTCGCCGGTCAGCATGACATCCTTCTTCGCTCCCACGAGCTTCAGACGCACGACCGCCTCTGAGGGCACCTGTTTGGGCGCCGAATGCGAGGCGGTCAGGGCGATGGCCGACCGGCCAAGCACCAGCACGGCGTCATCGGGCGTCAGGAACAGGTTGTAGGCCGGACCACGTGCCAGAAACTTAACCTGTGGGTCGGTCTGGCCCTGATTCGCCTCAAAGCTCAGGGGTAATCGACGGAGTGCCACGGCCGGATTCACCGAGGCCGACGCCTTGGGTGGCGTCTCCGCGGGATTCCCAGCACCGTACGCCGGGGCGAGCGATACCAAGAGCGTTATGCAAAGCAGCCGAGAATTGCGCATATCTCAACCAACCTCAAGAAGGGGACGTGCCCCTTGCAGTTGAATTCAATCTTGGGGCCCCCGTTTTGCGAGACGGACGCGAAAATGCTGGCGCCCCGTTAAGCTTTGTAGCAGGGCGAGGCTTCGACCAGGTTTCAACCCCGACCTCAACCCCGCCCAAATGCTCTTCAACCCAACTATCCAGGTCCAACTGTCAAATTGACGGTTGTGCTTCTCACTACAGACTTGTTTCCCGCCAGAGTGCCCGTCAGCGTCACCGTGTAGTCGCCCGATACGGTTCCCGTAATATTCGGAGTGTTGATGACGTTGTAGCCGTACTGCTCGCAGCTCAGGGCCGTGAGCATGAACAAGAGCAGGCCGGACGCCACCAGCATCCACCGCAACCGAGATGGAAAGCTGAGGCCCAGCCGGCGGCCCCAGGATTGTGTCCCGCCCAGAAGCGCCACGAGGAGACCAGCAAGCAGCATCCACAGCCGACCCGAGGGCAGGCCGAGACCCCGAGGGAACCGGCCTGGCGGCCACACCCGGGACGTTTGCTGGGCAGTTGTTTCCAGCGTCAGCGTCGAAGTGGTCGAAGAGACGCCGTTTAGAGTCACCGTAAGAGGAGTCCACAGACAGGTCACGTAGTGTATCTGCGGAGTGGTCACGCCACACGCCATAATTACCGTACTGTTAAACCCGTTGCTGGGCGTCACGGTGGTGATGTACGTGGCATTTGACCCTGCAGCCACACTCTCAACCGTAGGTGTTGCCGTCAGTGCGTAATCCTCGAGGAAGACCGACAACGTGACTGCTGACGTGCTGCCTCCACCCGTTCCCGTTACGGTAATGGCGAGAGGGCTGCTCGTGGTGGCGCTGAGTCCGCTCACCGTCACGGTGGTGCTTTCCCCGGATGTGATGGTCGACGGATTGAACGCGCAGGTGGCGCCAGAGCAGGAGAACGAAATGTTTGAGCTGAAGTTGCTGGCTGCCGTTGCAGTCACGGTGAACGTGGCGGAGGTGGTTCCAACCACGATGGTGCTGGTCCGGTTGACAGCGGAGAGCGTAATCAGGCTGCTTCCCGTGCCGGTGCAACTGATGGCTTGCGAGCCCCCCGAAGCATTGTCCGTGATGGTCACCGAACCAGTGCGGGAA
>JASHYZ010000193.1 GCA_030042795.1 Terriglobia bacterium
CGCACGCCTTGGACCCGGAAGCGGGTTTTCGCATTCGCTCAAAGTTTTCATTTCTGGAACTCATTGAGATCGCACAACCGGCGTCGCCATTGCGATGGCTGGCCGACGTTGCCCTAGGCCTGGTTGGAGCGCGAAAGATAATCCAGGAAGACGCACGGCGGTTTTTAACTCGGCTGCTTGAAACCAACAGCACGCGAGTACAAAGTGACATTCTCAGTCGCGTTCAAGAGAGCCGTGACCGGTTGGAAGCGGAAATCCGTAAGCTGCTTCATGAGGTGAGTCGCGTTGCTGACCAAGCGCTCACTCGAGCTCGCGCCGCGCGTGCTGAGGGAGAGTCCGCGGTGCGAGCGGCTCTCGCTCGGCTGGAAGAGCTGGAGCGCCAAGTTCGGGAGATTCGACCTGCGCCCTGAACGGCAGGTTGGCCAGGAGTTGAGGAGTGGTTCGGCGCGATGCTAAGACGAGAAAGGGGCAGCACCTTCCACCACGCCCTAAGGCGTACCTTGTGGCCAGCGCCTTTGACAGGACACTCTCCCTAAGCTCCTGCGGGATGGCGTTAAGTGAGAATTTGGGTCTTTCACCCAGGATGTTCGAGGACAAAATTGTCAGCCTGCATGCGCAGAACTTAGTGCAGCCCGGTGCAGAGCTGGCCTACCTCCTCCTTCATGACGCCGAATACCGCGCACGAACCCGTAAGGCGGATCTGGTACGGGCTGGACACGCGATACTGCTCAAACGGAACCTCCGCGAACTCGCCACGTTCTTGGGCAGTAGCATTGAGACATACCGTTTTGAGTTTCACGTTATTTCGGCTTTACCGCAGGAGATGGTCAGTTCGGCGCTGGAAGGCTTCGTCCCTGCTGACCACATCCACGGCACGCGGTTGCTTTACGACTCCTCCGGCCAGGTGGAATGGACGGCGCGGGTGAACACCGGTCACGGCAAGGTGACGGTGCTTGACAGCTTGCAGGACGTGGCCAGGGCGGGAATCATTTATATAGGCGGTAGCAGTTCTGATGTGCACGCCATGCTTTATGTCAATGCGCGCCAAGGATTGACGATTGCAGCCTCGGAAGACAGAAGTATTGCTCACATCGCTCAACGAACGGTGCTGAGCGACGACGCTTTGAGCCTGCTTCTTCCCATTCTTCGGGACGTCATCGGCTGGGACACCAGGCGCATCTGCACTTATTTAGAAGGTCGGGGCCTGACGGTTTACGACTGGGAACAGCTATGGAGAGCGCCGATCCTGAGTCCTTACACAACGCATTAAATTCTGATGGAGCATGTTGCACTGTATAAGGGCACGGCTTTAGCCGTGCCGGAGAGCTGAGGGGTATACTTTCACTTCGCTCGGCAGGCGCTGCACTTTCAGATGCAGCGCCTGCCGAGCGGAAAACTTGAGGAGTACCACTGCCAAGCGGTACGGCTGAAGCCGTGCCCTTACGACATAACATGACGCAATGCGTTCTCTATCGATCGCGGCGTCTTTGCAACCCTCACGGATGACGTCACCGCCGTCGCATAGATGAAAGCTCGCGTTCTTCCTGAGTCGGTCTTTTCCTCGCAGAGTACTTGGGCCTCCCCTTAGGCGCCGCTTCGGTATTGTGGTATGCCTCGTGGAACTCAGGACGCGGCGCAAGCCATTGGGCAAGATTCACGAGGTGGCTGCGCTCCAGCGCCGTGCGCAGCCTCGGATTCTTCAGGCCCCGGCGCAGAATGGTGCAAATCACTTCTTCGGCATCGTTCATTTCAAAACAGGTATTGAACGCACCCTCGTTCGTTACGCGATCGCGCAGAATGTTGGCAATAGCATATCGGACGCGATAAGTCCGGGCGGCGGGATCGTAGACCTTTGGTAGATACATTCCGGCTTACCTCCAGCAACTCCATGCTTCCGCAAGATTAGCAGGGTGCGGGTCAGACGGGCTGACGGGATTTCAAACCGGCTCTCTGCTGGCACCCCCCCAACCTCCACCAGCATTTCCTCCCAAGCGGCCGACAAGGGCTAGCCGCCGCTTATCACACGCCACGCGGTTCTGAGCGAGTCCGGGAGACCGTAAACGTCCATAGCGGCAATCAGAATAGCGCTAGCCCAGCCAGCGACCAGCAGGAAGGAGCCACTCTTCCACTTTCCCATGTATCTGCTGGAACTTGTGAAATGTAAGAGGGGAAACATCGCGAACGGAAGCTGCAGTGCTAGAACTACCTGGCTTAGAGTGAGCAGATCGGTGACGCTGTTATCGCCTCGCATGCCGACGATGAGTACCGCCGGCAGGATGGCTAGGGTACGCGTGATAAGCCGCCGCACCCAGGGCTGGATGCGCCAACGCATGAAGCCTTCCATTACCACTTGCCCGGCGAGCGTGCCTGTGATGGTGCTGCTCTGACCACTTGCCAGCAGTGCTACAACGAACAGCAGGCTGGCGGCCGTTGTCCCCAACAAGGGCGCCATGGTCAGGTAAGCCACCCGAATCCAGTCGCTGTCGGGGCTGAATCGGATCACCTGACCGCCTGGCATGAAAACGCTCCCCCGCCCGGAGAAAACCAGCGCGGCAAGGATTAGGATCGCCGCGTTCACAAAAAAGGCGATGGTTAGGGCCGCCGTAGAATCGATTGTGTTGAAGCGAAGAGCGCAGCGAATGGACCGCTGGTCGTTATGCAGATTCCGGCTCTGCACAAGAGCTGAGTGCAAGTACAAGTTGTGAGGCATCACAGTCGCCCCGATAATACCAATGGCGACATAGACCATTCCGAGCTGACCAAAATGCGGAGCAACCAATGCCCGCCCCATCTCCAAGAAGCTTGGCTTGGTTTGTGGTAGGACAAAGAGTTCAATGAAATAGCAAACGGCGATGGTCGCTACCAGAATCATAACGACACCTTCGATGGTGCGTATGCCGAACCGCTGCAGGGCCAGGAGTAGGAGTACATCCAAACCGGTGATGATAACTGCCCATAGGAGCGGGACGTGAAACATCAGATTGAGGGCCACAGCACTCCCCAGGACCTCGGCCAGATCACATGCGCAAATGGCGATTTCGCTCATAAGCCAGTTCGGCCAGCGAGTCCATTGGGGATACCAGTCGCGGCAGCACTGGGCGAGGTCCTTTCCGGTCACCACACCCAACCGGGCAGAAATCACTTGCATGACGATCGCCATCAGGCTGGCCAAGCCGACCACCCATAGAAGCCCGTACTTGAACTGCGCACCGGCTTGAAGATCCGTTGCCCAGTTGCCCGGGTCCATGTACCCGACGCTGACGAGAACTGCGGGCCCAACGAACGCTCGCCAATGGTGCCAAAAGCTGGACTGGTAGGACGGCACTTCAACAGAATGGTGCATCCCTTCGAGCGAAAGGTGCCCGCCTTCGGTAGCACCCAGAGCGATCAGGCCGCGCCGATTCCGGCTTACGGCGGCTGTCAAACCCGTTCGCGTTCCTATGCTCATGGTTTCTTCTCAGGATCGACTTCCCCGGAGGAGCGAGGCCCAGCTAGTCGTTTCAGTAATCACGTCAGAGGATCGAGCGCTACGGAGCTCGTGATCCTCGGCCGCTGCTCAATCGACGCGCTATTGAACGATGTCCTGTTCTTTCTTTGCACAATGCGACGAAGAACCGGACAAAGAAAACGATGGCGACTACGCACAGCAAGCCGAAGGTCAAATCAGGCATGGGGCCTCCCCCTCTGTCCAATCGGGCGGCAGTCCGGCCGCCGGTTGCGACGGACTGATCCGGTGCGCAGCAGGAGCACTGCCTGGTACCTTGCTACGTCAGCAGGACGATCATGTTGTCGCGGGAATTGTCACTGGGCTCCGACGGCTCCCGACGAGACGAAACCCGCCTCTCAGGAGTCATCAGCTATCCCAGCACCGTTGGGAGGGAAAGCGGTCGTATGGTGAACTCCTTCACCAGCAGCAGACCTACAACTTAGATGCCGACACGGCCGTGCGGCGCGTGCTTCACACTATTCTCAGGTAAGCGCCTATGAGTGAGAGCGCCCCGCCACCCAAGACTAGCCCAACTGCCCAAGAGAACGGCCGGCCATGTAACGAATGTGCCAAGCCACCTCCTAGCAGAGCGAGGGTGGTCTCGGCAGCGACAATGGAAACCCAGCGGTAATGTGGAAAGCCCGCGGCTACCAGGAGTGGGACTAGCGCTCCTAAGAATGACGCTACGCTGGAGATGAATGCAGAGAATAGCCCCTCCCGGAGCACCACCATCCCCAGCGTACTGGCTGCCAACCGACCGTGCGAGGTCAGGTTAAGTTGACGCTCGGCACGAATCAGCTCTCCTCGAAGCTGGGCATAACGAGCAACAAAGAACACAAACGCGCCGGAGGCAAGTGCCCCGGCAGCAATACGCAAGGCAAGGCCGGCCGTGACACCCTGTTCGGCAGTTGTCAGGCGTCCGGCCGCGAGCGTGAGAGCCGTCAGCAATCCATCTGTGAAGCCCAGCACCACGGGAAGAGGGCCCGCTCGTTGCAACAGCCCAACGGGTAATTTCATCGGCTTCGACTGACGCCTTCGACCATCCGGCTACCGCAAATGATCTGGTCGATGCTGTGAACCACCGCGCCGGTTGACTCGATGGCCTTCACCATCGCGTCGTAACTGAAGCCATTGCCCTCGATGGTAACGTCCATACCCACCGTTTCCACATCAATTTCTGTCACCGTGATGTTGACACCCTCGACATTCGGCACCGCTTCGATCGCATTCGCGATTTCTAGGATGCTCGGGCGAGTGATGGCCTTGTCTACGTCCAATACAAGTCTCCGGATTTTCATGGTCGCTCCAGATGGCGCATCAACCTCGATGCAGTTAATGTTCCTCATCTTCACAAAATCTGCACTGCTCTAGCCCTCGCCTTGCTGGCTCCTTCCAGCCACTGGGAACCACCGGCTTAGCGTTTAGTCCATTGGAATTTCTTTCGAGCACCTTTTTGACCGTACTTCTTCCGCTCTTTGGCGCGAGGGTCTCGCGTAAGCAGTCCACTGCGCCGGAGCAGTAGGCGTAACGCCGGATCATAGCTGATTAAGGCCCGTGCAATTCCGAGGCGAGACGCCCCACTTTGAGCGTGTACGCCGCCACCATGCGTGACAATCGTGATGTCAAACTTGCCCTCCAAATTGAGCCGCGACGAGTGCCTGGCGTATCTCCTCACACCAGCTTTTAACTGAGAAATAGTTCTCCGCTTGCCGCCCATTTATGACGATCTGGCCATTCCCTGGCCGCATGTACACTCGCGCGACGGAAGTCTTCCGGCGGCCCGTGCCCTACCAGCCTGAGAGGCTAGGAATCAGCCGCGCTGAGGTGGGTACTTCGACCTTGAGTTCAGTTGCGACTTTAACCTCTTCAGTCATCTTTGCACCTCGGCAGTCGCGGGCAGGAGTGGTCCGTGTGAGTCAGGCGGATGTCGCAAACTGAGCTTGCAACGGTCAAGACTCATTCTGCATAAGGCAGCCGAACTACCGATATTCGGAGCTCGGCCTGGGCAGGAATTGGGCAGACCCGTCT
>JASHYZ010000194.1 GCA_030042795.1 Terriglobia bacterium
AGGGTTTAAGAGTCGGGTAGCCATCGCCAAACTTCGCGACCTCGTTCCTCGATGAGCGTCGCATTTCCGAACTCTCGCCGCGCCGCGTGTGTCGCCTCTTCCCTCGACATGCCGCTTGCCATCAGTTCATCGATCTTTTCTTTAAGGTGTTCCCGAATCTCTTGCGAGAGATCGCTGTAAAGACGACGGCGTGAGAACAATTGGTTGATCCATTTCATGATTCACCTTGATCCTGAGAATTCGCTATTCGTAACGGAGCGCCACCATAGGATCGATCTTCGTGGCCCGTCGTGCCGGAATGTAACACGCAAGGAGAGCTACCAGGATTACTAACGCTGAAACGCTCACGAACGTTGTCGGGTCAAAGGGTTGTACATCGAACAGCAAGCTCCTCATCAGTCGGCTGAGCGCAAATGCTTCTACCAGTCCGATCCCGAGACCGGTTACCACCACACGCACGCCTTCGCCCAGGACCATCCGCAGCACGGCACTCCGCGAGGCTCCCAGAGCCATGCGGACGCCGATCTCCTGGGTTCTTCGGCTCACCAGGTAACCCACAACTCCAAAGATCCCGACAGCAGCGAGAATCAGCGCGAGCCCGGCAAAGATCCCGAGCAGAAGGGTACGGAACCGTGGTTGCGCGACCGAGTCAGCCAGCAGTCCATTCATGGCGCGGACGTCAACTGGCATGTCGCGATCCAAGCCCTGAACGGCGGTTCGCAAGCTCGGCCCGACAGCCTTAGGGTCGCCGGCGGCACGCACAACCAGGAACATCTCGCGGGAGAATCCCGGCCAATAGGCTTGAAAATAAGGTACATAAAGAGTCGGCTCCGGGGCGGAATCGAGCCCCGAGTACTTCACGTCAGCCACAACTCCCACGATGGTTTCCCAGGGCGACTGGGGATTCGGATCTCCCGTCTTGATCCGTTGACCAACCGGATCCTTCCCCGGGAAGTATCGTTGAGCCATTACGTCATTGACGATAAGGATCGGGGTGTTCAAGTTCCGGTCGGAGTCTTCAAAAAGGCGCCCCCGCAGCAGCGGGACTCCTAACGCTTCAAAGTAGGACGGGCTTATCGTCATCTCTACCGCCATGGGAAGGCTCTTGCCAGGCACCACAGGTTCGCTCGGCACCCAGAAGGGATTGCGCATATTCAGCAGGTCAGGCGGCAGGCTCATGGTGATGCCGGCCGATGCCACGCCCGGCAAGTTTTGCACGCGTTCGAGAAGCCGGTCATAGAACGAGACAATATGGTGGTCATCCGGATACTGCGCTTGCGGCAACGAGATCATCGCCGAGAGGAGAGGTTGCGGATTGAAGCCAGGGCTCGTATTGGAGAGTCGCTCGAAGCTTCTCAGCAGCAAACCGGCGCCGACGAGCAGAACAAGCGACAAAGAAACTTCGACTGCCACCAGTGCCCGGCGCAATCTGTGCGCGCCATGTTGCTCCGCCAGGTTCTGCGCCCCTCCGCGCAATGTTTCATCGAGGCGCCCCAGCCCTCGAAGTGAGGGCGCGATTCCAAAGAACAGCCCGCATAGCAAAGTTACCGCTGCGGCAAAGGCCAGCACCTGCCCGTCCACCGCCACTTCGTGCACGCGAGGTAGCTCGGCTGGAGCAAGCGCAACCAGCGCGCGTACACCCCAGTCAGCGACGATCAGCCCCAAGGCTCCTCCGAGCCCGGCCACCAGAAGGCTTTCGGTCAACACTTGCCGCGCGACCCGGCTGCGGCTGGCGCCCAGAGCGGCCCGAATCGACATTTCGCGATGCCGGGCCTGAGACTGCGCGATCTCGAGGTTGGCAACATTCACCGTAGCGATCAGCAGGACCATACCGACCGCGGCCAGCAAAATGAGCAACGGTGTTCGGGCCTCGCCAACCACGCGTGTCTTCAACGGAACGACTTCAACTGCTGAAAACGTGGAATCCGTAAATTGGCGTTGGACGTCGCGGGCGATGGTTGAGAGATCGGCTGCGGCCTGTTTTTCTGTAACGCCGGGCTTCAAGCGGCCGACAGGAAGTATCCAAAAGGGGTAGCGGACGTTCCGGGACTCGATTTGCAGCACTGGCCACAACTCATCGTTATTGTGCCATCCGAAGTGAAAACTCGCCGGCATTACGCCGATGATGGTGTAACTCGCATCGTCTAGCGTTAGGGATCGTCCGATGGCTTGACGGTCCCTCCCAAAGTGCCGCTCCCAGAAGGAGTAGCTGAGCACCACTTCGCGATTGTGTCCGGGTGTGTCGGCTCCCGGCGAAAACGTCCGGCCCAGCACTGGCGGCACACCCAATACGGAGAAGAACTCCGCCGTAACTGCTGTTCCGTGCACGCGAATGGGCTCCGCTCCGCCGGTATACGTGAAGGTTCCTTCTCCTTCAGCGACGCCTGCGAATGAGGCAAAGCTCTTCTCCCGATCGTAAGCGGTGTGGTAGTCCAGTGCCCCATACGGCGCACGATCCTGCCGCTCGCGAGGATTCACCAGGCCAGCCGTCACCAGCCGGTCTGGCTGCGGATACGGCAGGTCACGCAAAACGACGGCGTCGACCACGCCAAAGATGGCGGTGTTGGCTCCGATGCCCAGCGCCAGCGTCAGCACGGCCACAAGCGTGAAAACAGGATTACGTCTGATCTGCCGGGCTCCGTAACGAGCGTCCTGTATCAGCGTCTCAGCCAAGTGCCATCCCCACACCTCGCGGCCTCGTTCCTCGATCAGCGTCGCATTTCCGAACTCCCGCCGCGCCGCGTGCGTCGCTTCTTCCCTCGACAAACCGTTCGCCACTAGCTCCTCGATCTTCTCGGCAAGGTGTTCATGAATCTCTTGAGAGAGATCGCTGTAAAGACGACGGCGAAAGAACAATTGGTTGATCCAATTCATGCCTCACCTCTCGCCAGAACCCGCGTAACGCCCTCCAGCATTCGTTCAAAGTTCGAAACCTCGCGGTTCAGGTGCTTGATGCCTGCGGGTGTCAACTGATACGTGCGCACCCGGCGGTTAGTGGAAGATATGCGCCACTCCGCCTTCACTAATCCTTCCTTCAGCAGACGCTGGAGGGCGGGATAGAGCGAACCTTCCTCGATTTGAAGTAAGTCGTCAGACGTGCGCTTGATATGCTGAACGAGGGCGTATCCGTGCATGGGCTGTCGCCTTAGCGTTCGCAGGATCATCATCTCCAGCGCGCCTGGAAAGAGATCCCGCCGATCCGGCTTCTTCATCGTTCAACCTCCCTATTTGCAAACAGGTCTAGAGTAAACAAGTGTATCGGGTCCTGTCAAGCGTCCGCCCCAGCGATGTCCCTTTAACAGGTTGTTGAAAAACATTTCGGAACCGTGTCATTCCGACGCCGAGACTTGCGAGGCGGAGGAATCTCGCTCTGAAACTAAAGGAACTACGAGATTCCTTGTCGCCAGCGGCTCCTCGGAATGACAGTCGGGACGGGTTTTTCAACAACCTGTTAAGCAAAGAGCCCTCCGGCTGTCACGAGAAGCAGGGTGGCGCATACCTACCGCAGTTTGGCATGGATGCGGACTTTTCGAAGTCACAGACATCAGAAAATCGATGTCTGCGCCACCCGAGGATTGCCCCGACTCCGAGGCGTATGCCACCGCCGCCGATACCGGCACTTCGGGTATATAGTGGAAATATTACGCATATGATCCGCAGCGG
>JASHYZ010000195.1 GCA_030042795.1 Terriglobia bacterium
TCGCCTTGGGTTATGTCGTAGAAGACGCACGTGGTGCCCGTCGTAGGCTGATTGATGGAGTAGCACGCGCTGTTGCCGGTAGTTCCGAATTCACTTTTGGCGATGGAATAATAGGTGGGGTTGGGATTGCCGGCGCGAATGCCCCACTTCTGGTCCACCAGCGCCTGAATCGCGGCCATCGCGGGCGAAGAAGCCGAGGTGCCGCCAACGCCAACCCAAGTGTCGGGAGCGCCGGTGCAAGGCACGCCGCCGCTTGAGGGGTCTGACGCACAAATGATGATGAAGTGCCCCCAGACGCCGTTAGCCGCAAACAGCGAGACGTCCGGGATGTCGCGCACACCGTCTGCCGGATTGCCAAAAATGCCGCTTTGCCAGGAAGGCTTAGCATAACCTGCGCAGGTGGTATCTTCGATATAAGCGTACGAAGGGTTTCCTGCGCCCGTGGCGCAGCCGCTGGGGCCGCCACTGCCGGCAGCGGTGCTGAGAAAGTCCGCCTTTCCGGTGCTGCTGTTGCAAAAGCCACTGGTGCCGTAGGGCGCGCTAAAACCTTCAATGTTATAGATCAGATAGCTGGCGCAAGAATCGTTCCAGGGAACCTCGGGAATGTATGACTTCGCCGATCCGTAGGTGGTCCCGTTGGAAGAGTTCCAGTACGTGCTCTGGGGAAGCCCACCTTCGTCGGCATTGTACAGGTCTTCGAAGTCCGTGCCGCCCACGGACACGTTGTACACGCTCTCACCCCAGCCGGTAACTCCGATGCCGGGATAGGCGTAGCTGTCTCCACCCGTGAAATCGCGCGCGCAGGAGGAGGAGCCGTTATCGCCCGCCGAAACAAACACTGAAACACCGGCCGCCGCCGCGGATTGAAAGGCGCTCTTGAAGGCCTTGTTGGCCGTGGCGCCGTTCAACACTTCGCACACACCGTAGCTCATGCTGATGACCGGGGGCGGGCTGCCGGCGCTCACCAGGTTCTCGATAGCCACCAAGCCACCGAAAGTGGCAAATGAACTGCCGTCAGCGCAAGAGGCCACCTCTACGGCCGCGCCCGGCGCCACAGCGGTAACCATTTCGACGTCGAGGTCCGCCTCGATGTCATCGCCGTTGGTGCCCGGGTTGGTGCAATTTCCGGCTGAGTTAGGGTGAACCGTGGTGAGTGTACCCCCATAGGAAGTGAGGCCGAAGGTCTTTTGATAGGTGCTCCAGTCACTGTCGTAGGAGTTGGTGTCTTCTACCACCACCACTGTTTGGCCGGCACCGGTATAACCGGCGGTGTAGAGAGGGGTGAGATTGTAAATCGTCTGGAAGTCAGCGGGAACCAACGTATAACAGTTGCTGCCACAGCCGGCAAAAGTGTAGTTTGTCCGGCGCTCGTACATCGCTTGCGGCTTGAAATTGTGCATTGAGACCACGCCTGCCACAGCGGGCGCCAGCGCCTCGGGAATCGCCGGGTCCCACATGTTAGCGAAATGCTGCTCCCCTTTGACCTCAAGATAATGGATTTCGGTATGAAAGGCCTCGGCGATCTCACCGGCTGTACCGGAGAAATCGATGACCATTTTATTGGGGTACACGTGATTGACAGTGAAGCCGTGCGATTCGAGCCACCCTGTAATGGTGTCGATGTCTGCTTGCGCCAGGCCGTATCGCTCTCCCTGTTGCTCTGCGGTGAGCCAGTGGCGGAAGTTTGGCGAAGTCTTGTCGGTGAGCGACTCGATCTGCTGATCGAACTCCCGCTCAAGCTCCGGCGCTCGTTTCAACTGCAGCAGCATGTGATCCAGGGCGAAACTGTCCGGCACCCGGCCGCGATCATTCTGAAGGTTGGCTTCAAAGCGAGTATTGCCGGTGAGCCTGACAAGTCGGGTCTCATCGATGGGCTCGGTAATGAGGAGGCGTCCCGGGCCTGCCTGCGCCCGAAGCGCGCGGGTGAAGTGGCGCGAGCCGAAGCCGAAGGCAACGGCCGCGACCGCCAATGCGACGCTGAGTTTCCTAATCATAGTTCACCTTTCCACTGAGAAATGTATTTCGAGAGCCAGGGACAGCTTACGGCCGCCGGACTGGCAGGCCCTCTTCTGCAGAGCCGTTAAGAATTGAACGACTGACTGTATTTAGCAAGCAGCTTCTATGTGTACTGTGGCCTCAACTTTCAACTGCCCGGCGTCTCGGAGCATACATCGCGCCACCAGATGAATGCAAGGCCTTGTACCGGAGTTTACATGTTATTACTTAATAATAACGCTCATCATCTGCGTCGATATCGCGGTTCAATAACGCGATGAGTGAAACCGGCGTTACCGCCTCAGCGCTTCGAACAAGTTTGCAAGCTCATCGACGGCCAGTTCCTCCGCTCGAGCATCTTCATTGAGGTCAAGATTGCGGAGCGCCTCGCGCACTCTGGTTGCCGCGTAGGTTGAATTGAGGTTGTTCGACAACTTCTTGCGTTTCTGGGCAAAGCCAAGCTTGACGAACTCAAGAAAGTCGCGCCGGTGGCGAGCGCCGGTCGGCCCAACGCCGGCGTCAAGAGTGATCAATGCTGAAAAGACCGCCGGCGGCGGAGTGAAGGCTCCGGGTGGAATGTTGAAGACGAAG
>JASHYZ010000196.1 GCA_030042795.1 Terriglobia bacterium
GACACTCTTCCGTGCTGTGGATATTGACGTGGGCGGGACGGAGGAGGTCCAATTCTCAGACGGCAAGCACGCGACCGTGAAACTACTCTCGATCAGCCACACACGAGACAAGGTTCGGTCGGCGATTCGAGAGGCTCGCGCGCAAGTAGAAATCAATGGCTCTCACGCCACCCTTTCTTGCGGAAACTACCGTCTGCCGGTGATCCTGGGCGAGGTGCAGGCTGACTGTACCGTGACCAGAGCCTACTATCAAAACACCAACCACGATCACTGGGGGCTTGAAAAAGACGCCCGCCTGCGTCTCTGGCCGGCCGGATCGGCCTTCATGCCGGCGGGGTCTTTTGTTTATCCGGTTCGGCAGCTCTGGTTCGCCTCGCGAACCCAGATGGCGAACGAACCGACCTACGTCGACGAGGGCGAGCGCATCACGTCTGCCAAGGTTTACTATCACGCGGGCCTCGATATTGGCGGGGTGGAAGGATTGACGGAAGTGCTCGCCGCGACCAGCGGCATCGTGGTGGGCCTCGGCACAGCGGTGCTCGACAAAGAGAAGGACAATGCCAGCATTGACCACCAGTACAACGACACGATCTGGGTGGAGGACAGCGAGGCTGGTACCATCGCTACACGCACCTGTACTCGTTCGATCCGTCCGTCAAGCTGGGTGGTCAGGTTGCGATGGGACAGAAGATCGGCATCGTCGGGAAAGAAGGCGGGAGCGGCGGCTGGTCACACCTTCATTACGAAATCATCAGCCGGCAGGCCTCCGGCAAACTCGGCACTCAGGAAGGATATGCCTTCCTGTGGGAAGCCTACCAGCGGCAATATAAGCCGCACCTGATTGCTGTAGCACGGCCTCACGAGGCGGTACTGGTTGGAGAGAAAGCGATGTTGGACGGTTCACGCTCTTGGAGTGACTCGCGCATTACACGCTACGAGTGGACCTTCACCGATGGTGAGAAAGCCTCGGGTCCGAGAGTTCAAAAGGCTTACTCGAAGGCCGGGACGTTCAGCGAACTTCTGAAGATCACCGACGACCACGGGCGCACGGCTTACGATTTCGAGACCGTCAATGTCCTCGACCCGCAACATCCGGAGGAGGTGCCGCCGTCGATTCAGGCCGCCTACTGGCCGACGGTGGGGATTGCGCCGGGACAGCCCGTCACCTTCAAGGTCCGGACGTTTGGCACCGCGGATGGCCAGGAGTCCTGGTCCTTCGGCGATGGAGCGACCGCAACAACCAAGTCCGACGGCAATGTTGAGGAGCACGCCAAAAACGGATTCGCCGCCACCACGCATGTCTTCACCAAGCCGGGAGACTACATCGTGCGCGTGGAGCGCGCCAACCGGCTGGGTCAGAAGGCGATCGCCCATTTATGGCTGCGGGTGGGCGGCCTTGAATGAAGCCCTGGGTTGAAACTTACTCTCACTTACTCCAAAGCCCGAAAAGCACGCCTTGCTTACCCCACACCGGATCGCTTGACGGGAACGACAGCACTGCCATCCTTGCCACCGCCTCTGGACCCGGCGCCTCCCTGCAGATGTCCCACTCCTGCCCCGGAGGGTAGGCGCCGACTACCAGGAAATCCCGGCTCGCCTCCAGCCGGCAATGACCTGTGCCCGTCGGCAACACCGCAACGTCCCCGGCCTGCACAATCACCTCATGACCCTTCTCTCCGCCCAGCATCAGCCGCGCGGAACCGCCGGCGAACCCGAGAACCTCGTGCGCAGTCGAGTGATAGTGATGGAAATCGTATACTCCGTCTCTCCATTGGGGCGGCCAGCCATTGCGTGTAAACAACTCCTCGAAGCGAGCCGCCGCATTCGTATCCCGGGTGTCCAACACCCCGCGATAAAGCAGCACGGGAAGCCGTTCGTTGTTCGGCATCCAGCCGTTGTGCGAGAGGCGCAAGACCTCCGGATCTGTGACACTTGCGTCTCCGCTGTCTCCAGGAACCCCACCGGTAGCATCCGATGTTCCTTGCGAGAAACCCAGAGCCCCGAGCATACCCACGAATCTTCGTCTGTCCATGATGGCGATCCTTTCCGGAGGCGAACGGCATCAGGCAGGGTGTGCAAACGTACCAGGGCCGTTCTCGGTGGCCCGCCACCTTGGCGTGCGGTCCTTGCTGGCCTGGGACAACGCGTGCCGCACTCCGTCGGCATCGAAATCGGCCGTGTAAGTCGGCGTGCCTGGCGAGTCTCCCCGGCTGGCTGCCTAACCAACCGTTACTTCCGTATGCCGACGTGCTTATGCATTGAGCGCTTGCTCTATGAACCACTCAAACGTGCTGAAGAACTGCGCAAGTACCGTTTCATCGTCCAGGTCGGAGAGAGGAATACCAGGCCTTCGGTCAATGGCGTTGTCAGGGATGTTCTTGGGAAGGAAAGCATTCAGCCTGCCGAGAATTTCACGCCTTTTTTCCTCCGAGTCAAAGGGAGGGTAGGAGCGGTACCACTGGAAGTATATCTCCACCTTTCCGTACGTAAACACGGCAAATAGGTAACACCTGCGGTTTCCCTTGCTGAAGAACGGGATGAACGAGCCGGATCTTGATCCGGATCCCCAGTCAACGTCAATTGTGGCATGGCTGTCCGCCCACTGCAGAATCTTCTGCGCCGTTTTCAACTCCGTTGCCACTGGACTGGCAAACCTGCGCTGGAGTTCGGAAAAGAACGACTCCTTATCCCATTTCTTGGGAGGAGTGCTGCCCTCCTTGGTATCCCTCGCTTTCATAGTCTGACCGTAGATACGAGGAACGAGGGTCTGCAGCCCGCCACCGACGTATTGGCGGATCTCTACCGCCAAGACTTCAGTGTGTGTCATTTCTTCGTTAAGGAACTCGACAACTCGTTTGAGTTCAGGTGGAATCTGGTCCGCGACGAACAGTAGGCGCACGTTTCTCTCACTGAAGTTCGCTTTGACCTTCAGCCAGAATTGTTCGACGTCGGCTTCGGGCCCCAGGAAGTTCGCAAGCGCCTCCTCCTCACTCTGGTGTCGTTCTTCACAGGTCCGGGTAAACTGAACGCGGAGCTCGTCGACGGACCAATAGGCAACCCCATTTGCAGCATAATCCAGCATTTGTCCAATTACCTCACGCCGAAGCCTCGTGTCGCTGCTGCGTTTGACCTCAACGAATGTGGGGACGCCATCCTGGTCAATGAAGAGATGATCTAGCGACCACCGGCCGGAGCCATCCTGTTCGTCTGGTACAGAGGCTTCGCGAGCAATCAACAACCAGCGCCGGGGAGCGCGGCTGTCGATTTGGTCTCCCGCAAGGAGGTTCGGATAATCAGCTAAGAGGCCCTGGAGGTCCTTCTCCAGCTGGTATGACTGCTGCTTCATTTCAACGAGCCGTTTATCGCCCTGAATCAGGTAAATGCCGCCGGACATCTGTGGTGACACCCCGCCGTTTTGAGGTGATTATACGCACAAATTCGCGTATTCGGCCAGAGCGACAGCATCGCTGAGGGTCCGCGGACTCGGCAACGGGCCGAGCTTCAGAAGTTAACAAGCGAGTGACGGGACAACAATTGACCGTGGCCTTTCATTTTCCCTCTTGAGCTTTCGGGTTAGAGCCGCCGCCTTCGTTGCGTAAAGGCAAGGGGAATAATCGCCGGAACGTGCCCGAGCTCGGAGCCCGACATAAGGTCGTCGCACAGATCTCAAGTCTGCCCCTATTGGGAGTTATGTCTCGCGCACCTGCTAATCTCCGTGAGTCTGACGTCATCACTTCACTACCCTGCAAGTTCGATGATCATAGCGCTGCCGGCCGCAACCTGGACCTTAAAGCTGTTCCCGCTTACACGTAGACTTTCTCGTTCTTTCGGAGACCACTCGCCGTTGCCGATGACCACGGATCCGCCGAGGGAGACACTGTCCGTGCTGTCCAGGGTAGGAGCTGTCAGGCGGATCACCTCTCCCGAGTGCAAGGGCCGCGGTGACTCCAGTGTCACTTCGGCCCCCTGGCTATCATCCTTGTTGATCATCGTGACCCAGAACCGTCCTCCGCCGCCGGAGACCGCATAGGCTCTAAAGTTGATCCCTGATGCCTCGGAGTCAACGGCGACCAATCGGCCTCGGCTGGCCAGCGCAAATGCCAGCATGCCGTAGTACAGGGGGCGCGCCCTGGTGTTCCCCTGCTCGTCGATATCGATGGGAGTATATTTGCTGATCCATCCCAGGTGGTTGACTCCCGTTTCCATATTGAGTCCGGTGCCGCCGGCGGCCGCCAGTTCGAACATGAGATCAAGGCCCCACAGCGCCGAAGCAAAGGTGTCGCTGACGCCGGCTTTTCCCCCGCCGAAACAGGAGTTGATTTCCACGATCCGGTAGGGCACCTTCACCGCGACTGAAGTTGCCCGCAGTTGCTCGATGATCTTGCTAAAGTGCCCTCTCGGCTTCAGGAGGTTCTCGATCGTGCTGGCCGGATCCTGAGGCGGGCCTTCCTCGTAGAAGTGGTGCGTCAGCAGCTTGGCCTTGCCTCCCTCGTCCCGGGCGAATGAGACGACCCAGTCCGTCCGGGTAGCTGCATCGGGACCCGCTATCGGCGCACCGGGCACGCGTTCGCGTACCGCCCCGAGGTAGCGTTTGAATTCGTTGTAAAACTCCGGATAGTCATAGTCTGCCGGCCGGTGCCCGTTCCGGGCGAAGAGGTCGGGTTCGTTCCCGATCTGGAAGGCCAGCACTGCATCTCCCGCCGCAGACGCCACCGCCGCTGCTTCCTCCGCTGCCATCTCCGGGGTGCCTCGGCCCAGATTCAAGCCCCAGATCAGTTTCCAACCGGTCGCCCGCAGAAAGTCTCCCAGGTCCTCGATCACGGCCTGGTTGATCGCCGATTGTTTGGGCGCGGAGACGGCTTCGCCTTTCGCTGACCAGGTCGCGAAGTCCGAAGTATTGCCGCCGATGCGGATCACTCCTTCCGGGCTGAGCCGGCGCACGAACCCGACCAGCGCCTGGTTGTTCGCCGTCAGCAAGCCCCGCTGGGCAACCGACGAGATCTCATATCCCAATCCCAGGAAGTCACGCGGGATCACAGGCGCAGCACGCTCCGGCCGCAAGCGCAGGCGCACCGAACGGATTTGGGCCTGCGACGCCGAGGTCCGCTCAGCAAAGGTGGCGAAGCCGCCGACGCAGGCGGTTACGAACTCACGACGGTTCATTGCTTCCCGCCCTCATGTCCCACAATTCCCCTCAACGAGAGGCCTCAGCATAACAAAAATGAATCCGCAGGGAATGAATCCGCCTGAAGATTGTCGTCAGGTGCCCAGAACGGGTGCAAACTACGAAGCGTAAAGCTGAGTTTTTCGTTACTGCCGGCACTATTGGTGCACGGAATGTGAAGGTTACGTGCCAACACCCTCGATGATGACACCAAGGGACCAGTACCATAGGGCCCTGTCAGAGTGCCGCCTTTTCGCCGATGAAGATTGTGTGGAAGACGTCAAACTCATCGCCCGCTGTTCCGCAGTGCTGGTTGTTCCCGGCCTTCTGGGTAAGCTTCTGCAACCGCACTTCCGAGCCATCCTGCTTGCCTGCTACGCCGTGGGCGCCGGTTCCGTCATCATTATCCTGGTGCTGGTAGCCCTCTCGAAGATCCGCGGCTGAAGCCAGCGGCACAAGAGCCCAGGATCTGCCCCAAAGTGTTCTGGCACCCGTGCAACCTAACCGCCTCAATAGATCGACCAGACGCCCGGCGTAGCAACCTCGATCAGATGGCGGTCGGGATCCCGAAAATAGAGACTCTGACCACCCAATTCCCACCTCCGCCTCTCTTCTACCGCGATGCTGTTCTCCGCCAACCAAGCTTCCCAGCGCGTCAATTCCGCAGCAGGGATCGCGAATGCGAGATGGAGTTCACCGTCGCCGTCGTGTGGCGACTGAATCGTACGCGAGCCGCCCTTCTTGAACAACAGCAACACCTGGCGGTT
>JASHYZ010000197.1 GCA_030042795.1 Terriglobia bacterium
TCAGAGGCCGGCAGGATGACCCGACTTCCAAGAAGAATCAGTTGCTGCATTATGACCTGGAGGTCTCCGGCTTCCCATCGAGTCACGCCGGCCATTTGGTGCTACTGAACCTGAAAGACCAGGATTACCCCGGCACGAAGCGCATCGAAGACTGGCCCACCTGGGACCTCCCCATTCTCCGTTGGGGAAAGTCGCAAGGGGCCACGGTGGGCTTCGCACACTCCGGCTGGGGACTTCAGCTTGTAGGTGACAAGCTTCCCAACTATGACGTTCCTGGCTTCGACGGCATCGGCGCCAACGAATATATTGTCGATGTGACCTATCCGAACACAGTCGATTTTATCTCTGCCGGAGATACACCTTACCCTTGGGAGCTGAATATCTGGTATCAAACCCTTAACGTAGGGTTTCGAACCCGAATCTCGGGCGAGACGGACTTCCCTTGCATTTACGACAGCAAGGTCGGCGAGGGACGGCTTTACGCCAAGATTGACGCTCCTCTTACCTACGCCAACTGGGTTGACGCTATTCGCTCCGGTTCGACCTACGTTTCGGACGGCCGAAGCCACCTGATGGACTTCACCGTGAACGGCATGGCAGTCGGCAGCGGCGATCTGCAGCTCGCCACACCCGGCAGCGTTCGTGTGAAGGTCACCGCCGCAGCATTCCTCGACCCGGGACGGGACGAAAAAATCCGTAGTCTCCCCTACGACCAGAAGCCATATTGGAGCCTGGAACGGGCCCGCATCGGTGATACGCGCACGGTTCCCGTGGAGGTCGTGGTAAACGGCAATGCGGTGGCCCGGCAAGAAATCGTGGCCGACGGCACGGTTAGAACGCTCGATTTTGATGTGCCCATTCAGCAAAGCAGTTGGGTGGCAGTGCGCATCCTCCCCTCCTCGCACACCAACCCGGTCTTCGTCCTTGTGGGAGGCAAGCCAGTGCGAGCCTCGCGCCGCAGCGCGCAGTGGTGTCTGGCTGGCGTCAACCAATGCTGGACTCAGAAGGCGCCGAAGATCTCAGCGGCAGAGCTACCCGAGGCGCGTAAGGCCTACGATCATGCGCGTGAGGTTTACCAGAAATTGATCAGCGAGTGCCAGACGGAGTAGGCGGGACGACTCAAGCATCTCACTGCGGCTTCTGAGAGAACGGCAGCACTTCGGAGTGCGCTCGCTTCTTGGGCTCAACGCCAGGCGGTCGAGTTAGTGTCGGCTGTCCAAATTGGCAAGCTCCGAAGACCTAGTTTGGACAAGCCTGGTCGCAGACCGCCGCTACAGTATTGGTTGTCACTATATTCCGTAATCCTCAATAGTAAGCGTCGCGCTTCTGCATCTCCGAAGCCAATATGCGGACCGAGCGGCGAGCCGAGAAAGACGAAGGCTCCCTTCCCAAGCTGGCGGTAGCAGGCGACAGCGGCGGTTCCGATGTGTGCGATATGGGCTGATGAGACAGCCTCACTGCTGACGGCGACGACGCGGCTGAAATCTCGGACTATCACCCGGGCTGGCCAATGATAGTGGACATAAGGTGCGCCACCCACTTCCCGTTTGACTGGCCACAATTCCTGCGGAGCCTGCAGAGACAAGCCAAAGTAATCCCGCAACAAGCGCCGCTCCGTCTCGAAGGCTTCGCGTTCGGCAAAGGCCGCTGCCGACTCGTAGAGAATTGTGTTGCCGGAATCCGTCAGCCGACGGATGGCGCTGGCAAGTGCGGGCGAATCCATCACAGCGCCTGGAATGACCACCAGATGAGCGGGGCGAGCGGATGGCGCGGGGACTTGCTCGAAAGGGATGGAGGCCGCTGCCAGACCGCGTGCAAACCCAGTGAGCGATTCCTGCAAGATGCATCGTTTTCCCGTGTCAACCAGGAGGCAGCGCGGGGTTGCTGGATCGATGCGCGGAATCGTGCCGTCTGCCGTGAGCCGTTGGGGCAAAACTAGGGGCACGCTGGCCGCGACGCCCAGGAACCGTCGTCGTGAAAGCGTCATCATAGCCTTCCTGCGACCAGTCGATCGATGGCCGCCGCGGTATCGTAGAACTGCTGGTCCTTGGCGAAATGGTAGCGGTCCTCCATTTCCGCCACCAACCACCCGTCGTAGCCCACCTTTTGCAAGGCCGCGCGAATAGCCGGCCAGTTGTTGTTTCCAAGAAACAAGTTGGTGTAGACGCTCTCCTGCCCGCAGCGGCCTCGATGTTTCTTAACGTCTTTCAAGTGAATTCGCGTGATGTGGGGTCCGTGAATTTCAATCCACTGTTCGGCGAAGCCGGTATCATGAATGTTGCCCACATCGAGGTGAAGGCCCACAAACGGGTGGTTAACGTCCTTCAGGAACATCTGGAATTCTCGAGGGCTTATCAGAAAGCGCTGCTCGGAGTTGCAATTCTCGCAGCCGATCTTTACGCCTGCCTTTTCCGCCTTGGGGCCCAAGCCCTGCATGGCCTCCACGCAGCGCTGATAAACCTCGTTGTAAGGAACCTCTTCAGTGACCAATCCTGCCACCACCAGGATGGCATCAGTCTTGAGCAGGCGGGCCGTTTCCAGTTGACGTTCCACAATGGCCGCGGCTTGGGCCCGCACCTTAGGGTCGCGCGCCGAGATGGGAGTCTCCCAATGCAGGCCGGTGGAAACGTTGGAAACCACCAGTCCCGCGTTCTCAACTTTGGTCAGCAGGTCAAGCACCTGCGCGTCCGTGGTACTCATCTGGAACCACGGCACGTCGCCGAGCCACAGCTCGACGCCGTCATAGCCTGCCTTTTTGATGAGCTCCAAGCCCTGCTGAAAGCTCCAGCCGTGCGGAATCATGTTGTCGCCGATGGATTTTTTCATACAAGTTTGTCCGTTCCTTCAAGAGTTCGTGACGGGAATGCCTTGAGCGCGCATCTTAACTTAGTTTGTGAGTGGGTGGGTAGGGTTTTGTCTACAAGCGCCGGGGAGACTATCACCGGGTCCCCGGAGGCCCCGTCGGACTCATCTCTATCCCTCAGGCGCATTGGCGAAATTTACTTTACAGGCAGTGGGAAGATAGGGGCCGCCCCTAACCTCAAATTGACCACTACCACTTTACACGGTTGCTTGATGAGCCTGAAGAAAGTCACGTATGATGGTCTTAGCACGCTGCGGAAAAGCCGTCTAACCTGACGAATTCAGCGCCGTTCGCAGCAGGCGGGCGAACGGGCTCTTGTAACACCTTCTTCATTATGGCGGAAAGCACGCTGAAGGACGAAACCTTAAAGGCTCTCATCGAGGCCATTATTTACGTGTCGCCGGAGCCAGTGACGCTTGACATGCTGGCCAAAGCGCTGGAGGGCGAGTCTCGCGATCGCATCAAGGGTAGCCTCTACGGCCTACTGAATGACTATGCTTGGCCTCAGCATGGCATTCAGATCCGGCCGGTCGCCGGAGGTTGGAAGTTCTCGTCCAAGCCGGAACATCACGAGGTGCTCCGCGGTTTCGTCAAGAGCCTGAAGCCGCCGGTCCGCCTCTCGAAGCCCGCGCTTGAAGCTCTCTCCGTGATTGCTTACCGGCAACCGGTAACTGTTCCCGAGATTAACGACATCCGTGGCGTGGATTGCGGCGGCGTGATTCACACCCTGCTTGAGAAAAAGCTGGTGGTGACGGCCGGTCGCAAGAATGTGGTCGGCAGGCCCATCCTCTATCGGACCTCGCGGGAGTTTCTGGTGCACTTCGGACTAAGGGATTTGAGCGAGTTGCCTAGCCTTCGCGAGTTCGAGGAGATGGCGCGCCAGGCTTTGGGCTCGGACGCTGTTCCGCAGAACGAACTTGCGGGAGCACCGGAATCCAACGCCGAACCGATCAAGGCGGAGCCGGAGGTCACTGCGGACGAGCTTGCCGATCCCTCGGGCGAAGTGGTTGAACCTGAGATTTCCGAACCCGGCAACCCCTCTGCTGAACCGGCCAACGCTTTAAGCAATGCCTCCGCCGGTGATGGGACTCCGGAAGCCAACGGCGGGTCCGCCAGCGAGACGGGCGTTGCTCAGAACACAGATTCGGCGGCTCCACTGAAACCCTAAGCGTCTATGCTCGAGCGCTTGCAGAAGATCATTGCCTCCGCCGGCGTCACTTCCCGCCGCAAAGCCGAAGAGTTGATTCAGCAGGGACGTGTCACCGTCAACGGGCAGACGGTGAGGGAATTGGGGTCCAAAGCTGACGCCGGCCGCGACCATATTCGGGTGGACGGCAGGCCGCTGCGGCCCACGCGCAACCTGACCTACGTTTTGGTCAACAAACCGGTGGGCTACGTTTCAACGGTAAGCGACCCTCAGCACCGGCCTACGGTGGTCTCGCTGGTTCGCAGCGTCAACGAGCGCCTCTATCCCATCGGACGTCTTGACTACCACTCGTCGGGAATCATCCTGCTGACCAACGACGGCGACTTGGCGAACTTCATGATGGCGCGCGCCTCTGCGGTGCCGCGAACCTATCACGTGAAACTCGAAGAAAGCGCAGATCCCGAAGCCCTGCGCAAGCTCGAGCAAGGAATCGCACTCGACGGGCAGCGCACGGCCCCAGCGCGGATTCGGCCGCTCTCAGCGCGCAGCGAGCGCGACAAGCCCTGGTACGAAATTACCCTTGTGGAAGGGCGCTACCACCAGGTGCGCCGAATGTTTGAGCGCATCGGGCGGCCGGTGGTAAAGTTGAAACGGGTGCGCATTGCGTTCTTGACGGACGAAGGTCTGGCGCCGGGCCGCTTCCGGCACCTGGCGCCGCGCGAGGTGGAAAGATTGAAGAAGATGAGCGCTCATCGTCCGGCAAAAGCGCACGCGTAGCGGTAGGTTCGTCGCAGCATGTCTCGCCCGCCGATTAACGATCTCGTCACGCCCTGGTCCCGTCACCTTCGTCCTTACCCTCCCGGAAAACCCGTCGAAGAGGTCGAGCGTGAGTTAGGCCATGCCGCTATCAAGCTAGCCTCCAATGAAAATCCGCTGGGTCCGTCCCCGCTCGCTCTCGAGGCCATTCGCCGATGCCTGGAACGCGCCAGCTTCTATCCGGATAGCGGCGGTTATTATCTGCGCCAGAAGCTTTCGGAATTGCACGAAGTAGACATGAGCCGGGTGATTCTGGGCGCAGGGTCGACAGACTTGATTGAGTTGACCGCCAAGACCTGTCTGGCTCCCAGCGACGAAGTAGTGATCTCCGAGTCCTCCTTTTACATCTATGAGACCGCAACGCTCTCCATGGGCGGCCTGCTGGTGAAAGTTCCCATGCGGGACCTTACCTGCGACCTCGAGGCGATGGCGCGTGCTGTGACGCCGCGGACGAAGATGGTGTACCTCGCGAACCCCAACAACCCCACGGGCACGTTCTTCACAGCCGGCCGGTTCGAGCGGTTTCTCAGCGCTGTGCCGCCGCGGGTGTTGGTGGTGCTCGACGAGGCCTATTGTGACTACGTTGACGCGCCCGGCTATTCGCGGTCGCTGAGTGAAGTCAAGGCCGGAAAAAACCTGTTGGTGCTGCGCACCTTCTCGAAGGTACACGGCTTGGCAGGTCTGCGTATCGGCTACGGCGTGGGGTGCGAGAAATTGATCGAAGTGCTGAACCGCGTGCGGTCGCCGTTCAACGCCTCCAGCGTGGCTCAGGCCGCAGCGCTGGCCGCGCTCGATGATGACGAACACGTGGCGCGCTCCATCGAGTGCAATCGGCGTGAGACGCGGTTCCTGATGCACGAGCTCGCCGCGCTCGGAGTTGGCTACACGCCGTCAGCGGCGAATTTTCTGCTGATTGACACCGGCCGCGATTGCGACGATGATTTCAGGCGTCTGCTCCACGAAGGAGTGATCGTTCGGCCGATGAAGCTGTACGGGTTTCCAACGCGCTTGCGCGTGACGGTAGGGACACACGAGGACAACGTGACGTTTCTCGAAGCGTTGGAACGCGTGGGAAGGTCGGCCGAGCAAGCGCCGGTGGGCAGCCGGTTGTAGATCGCGAGTCTGGCTCAAGTCGGGCACGGTTTGATTGCGGGCGAGTGGATCCTTGCCGGCGACAGGAGGTGTGAGATGGCCTCGACTCATTCGCATCATTCGGTACCGGCAGCGCCAGGCAGCGCAACGGCGTGGCGCAGGGAACGCCGCTTGGCGCAGAGAGGACGTGCGATGGGCGACCTGATCACCGGCATCCTCGAGAAATATAAAACCCTAGCCGTGGTGGGCCTCTCCTCAAAACCTTCGCGTCCCAGTTGCGGCGTAGCGGCCTACATGCAACGCCACGGCTACCGCATCATCCCCGTTAATCCCAACGAGAGATCGGTGCTCGGCGAACGTTCTTACCCAACGCTCGAGACCATTCCCCAGGCCTTTGAGACGGTCGTCATCTTCCGCCAGCCTCAACACGTGCCCGCCTTGGTGGAAAGCGCCATCGCGCGCGGCGCACGGGTGATCTGGATGCAAGAGGGTATCACCCACGAGAAGGCCGCGGAGAGAGCCCGCAGCGCCGGACTCGAAGTTGTGCAAGACCGGTGCATCCTTAAAGAGCATGCCAAGCGATTCCTGAGCGAAGGGATTTAGAGGGCAGGCTATCAGAAGACAGGAGCCAGAAGTCAGAAGACAGCCAGAAGCTGGCGAGAAAGGAATGAGGAGTCAGTAAATTCGGGCTTGCCGCTCAGGTTCAAATCCCCCGACTGCGTCATTGTGACTCCTGACTTCTGTCTTCTCATTCCTCACTGCCTTGCTTCCATTTTTCGATGGCTTCCAGCCTCTCCCGCAGCCTCTTTTCAAATCCTTCATCGGTGGGGTGATAGTAACGCCGGTCTTTGAGGCTATCGGGCAGGCAGGTCATGCGCGTCAGCCGCTCGGGCGCGTCATGGGCGTATTCGTAGCCCTTTCCGTAGCCGAAGCGGGACATGAGACCGGTGACCGGGTTGCGCAGGTGCAAGGGCACGGGCTCCGCAACCGTCTTGGTCACGTCTTTCTGCACTTCACCGTAGCCGGCATACAAGGCGTTCGACTTCGGTGCGAGGGCGAGATACACAGCAGCCTGTGCCAAAGCAAGATTTCCTTCTGGCATGCCAAGAAAGTGGACGGCTTGCTGGGCCGCGATGGTGATTTCAAGAGCGCGCGGGTCTGCGAGGCCAATATCCTCTGACGCCATGCGGATGAGCCGGCGCGCGACGTAAAGCGGGTCTTCGCCGGCTTCGAGCATTCGAGCGAGCCAGTAGAGCGCAGCGTCCGCATCCGAATTGCGGACGGACTTGTGCAACGCGGAGATCACGTTGTAGTGCTCTTCGCCAGCCTTGTCGTAAAGCAGCACCTTTCGCTGTAAAGCATCTTCGACCACGGCCGGAGTTAGGGTCACGCCGCCTTGCGCGTCGCGCACGCTTCCCGAGATTGCCGCCTCGAGAGTGTTGTAGGCGGCGCGAGCGTCGCCGTTCGAAAAGACGGCGATCTGACGCAGCAGATCCTCGGCGATGGTCACTCGCTCGCGGCCCAGCCCCCGTGTTTCGTCGTGAAGCGCGCGTTCCAGCAAAACCAGGATCTCTTCGCTCGACAGCGGAGAAAGCAGGTAGACCTTGGCGCGCGACAGCAGCGCTGAATTGACTTCAAAGGACGGGTTTTCGGTGGTAGCGCC
>JASHYZ010000198.1 GCA_030042795.1 Terriglobia bacterium
CCAAAAAACACCTTGGAAAATAGGTACCGGTCAACTGTGCCCCCGCCATCGGCCGTCTAATCGCGTCCCAAGCACCAATCCTAAGGCTCCCTGTGCACGGATTCCGAAGCCGCTGTGTTGGAGACTAACGCCTTGTTAGATTATTGAAAAGCAATATAATGCCAGGGATTCGGGGTTCAAATAGGAGAACCGGAATCGTGAGACTTTCACGCAAGCTGGCTGCTGAGGGCGTGGGCAGCGCATTTCTACTTATGGCCGTGGTGGGCTCCGGCATCATGGGGGAGCGGCTTGCGGCGGGCAATACCGCGGTCGCGCTTCTGGCGAATACGCTCGCCACAGGAGCCGCGCTTGCAGTTCTCATTCTGATTTTCGAACCAATCTCCGGAGCCCATTTCAACCCTGCTGTCACTTTGGCTGATGCCTCCCAAGGAGGCCTTCCCTGGTTGCAAGTCCCCAGCTACGTGGCGGTGCAGATTGCCGGAGCTTTTGCTGGGGTGGCTTTAGCCCATCTCATGTTTGGCCAGCCACTATTCTTCGCCTCGCACCACGCGCGCGCCGGAGCCGCCCAACTCCTGGCTGAGTTCATCGCCACGTTTGGCCTGCTTTCCGTCATTTGGGCTTGCGTAAAGCTGCGGCCCGCCACCGTGGCGCCTGCGGTGGCCTGCTATATTGCCGCCGCGTACTGGTTCACCTCTTCCACCTCGTTCGCCAACCCGGCCGTCACGCTGGCACGGGCTGCGAGCGATACCTTTGCGGGTATCCGTCCCGCAGACGTACCCGGCTTCGTCGCCGCTCAACTGGCGGGAGCGGCAACCGCCACGGGGTTCTTCCGATGGCTTGTACCTACTTCCGAAGAGCAGGCAGCCGAGAGCCCGTCCGCGTCGGCGCAGGAGACATATGCGCTGTCTCCCGCCAAGGTTTCCGCTATCCCTAGTTCAACCACACTCAAAGGAGCATCCCGTATGGACTCGGTTCGAGTTATTTTGGTTGGCGGTTTTCTCGGCTCCGGAAAAACGACCCTGCTGGGCAGGCTGGCTCGACACTACGGTGCGAGCGGCGAGCGCGTAGCGCTGATTACTAACGACCAGGCTCCCAACCTCGTGGACACGGAACTCCTGCGGCGCGACGGCTTCGCGGTGGGCGAGGTGAGCGGTGGTTGCTTCTGCTGCAAATTCGACGCACTGGAGCAGAGCCTTGAGAAAGCTGTCAGCACGAACCAGGCGGGAGTGGTACTGGGCGAACCCGTGGGAAGCTGTACCGACTTGTCCGCCACCGTCCTTCAACCGCTGAAGCGTCTGCATGGCGCTCGGTATCGCCTGGCTCCGCTTACCGTCCTCGTCGACCCGTTCCGCCTGCGAGAGGCCTTCGCGGAGGGCGGAGCGAAAGTCTTTCCAGCCAGCGTCTATTACATTTTCCATAAGCAACTCGAGGAGGCCGACGCCATCGCCATCAACAAGTCAGATCTGATTTCTCGCGCTGAATTAAGTTCACTCGAGTCACAGGTAAAGGCGCGATTTCCGCAGACTCCGATGTTTTCCATGTCCGCGAAAACAGGCGCGGGCTTTGACTCGTGGCTGGCCTTCCTTGCCGCCGGGACGCGCGCGGGGCAGCGCATCGCTGAGGTCGACTATGACGTTTACGCCGAGGGTGAAGCGGTGCTGGGCTGGTTGAACGCGCGGGTGCAGATGGAGTCCGCCGACGCCATCGACTGGGACGCGTTCGCCGTCAGGCTGTTTCGCAACTTGAAGGACTCACTGCACGCCTCGCAGGCCGAGACCGCGCACATAAAAGTATTCCTGTCCAGCCAGAACGGATCGTTGGCCGCCACCCTAACCAGCAGCGTTGCCGAGCCGATGGTTCACGGCCAAGTGAAGGCAAAAACGCGGGGGAGCGAAGTGGTTGTCAATGCCAGGGTCCATATAACCCCCGAGAAACTGCGGACCCTGGTTGAGCAGTCCATCCATGTAACGGCGGGCGAGGAGGTGACAACCAAGGTCTTGAGCCTGGAGAGTTTCAGCCCGTCCCGGCCGCAACCTACCCACCGCTACACACAAGTTGCTGATTGAGGATTATGGAATATAGTGACAACCACTACTGTAGCGGCGGTCTGCGACCGCCGTCTTTTCGGCGCTCCCTTACAGGGCAGGCTCCGAGCGCCGCTACAGGAATCGCCGTCACTATATTTCGTAATCGCCAATAGAGCAGCCCCCTGGATTCGAACCGAACTTCACCGAACTCGAATGCGCAGACTTGGGATTAATCGCTGGTACCGATTCTGATCGCATTTCGTCGTGTGACGAAATGTGATCGTCGTCACCCCTGCCTGTAATTGGTCTCCCGCACCTGAAAGTGAATGCCTAACAGGTTGCGGAAAAACCCGTCCGATCTGTCATTCCGAGGAGCCGAAGGCGACGAGGAATCTCGTATTTCCTTTAATTTCAGAGTGAGATTCCTCGCTGACGCGCAGGATGACAGGTTCCAGACCCTTTTTTCGCAGCCTGCTAAGCCTTCTAAATCCTCCCAGTCACACGATACACCCCGGTCTGGGTACTTACGTGCAAATTCCCTGACGGCGGGGGCACGAGGGAAAGGGCGCCCGTCCCAGAAGACGTTGCATGAACCCAACTGACGCAAGCAAACGCAATCTTGCTGATCGAGCGTGGCGCCGAGATTCACTTCCAACCACTGTGTGTCTCGCGTGGCTGGCGCCGTTGCTCGCGACAGTAGCGCTCGTGCTCGGCGGGTGCAAGAGCGCGGGCAATGGTGCATCGAACGCGAGCTCCCAAGCGCACGGGTCAAGCGGCGCGCCTGCGCTGGCATCGCAAACTCAGGTGACGCCTGAAGCGCGCGCCAAGGCCAAGGATATTTACGCCAGCCGCTGCGCAACCTGCCATGGAGCAGCAGGAAAAGGCGATGGTCCGGGCGCAGCCAATCTCACACCCAAGCCGCCGAACTTTCAAGACCAGAGCTGGCAAACCTCGGTCACGGACCAGAATATCGAGCAAGCCATCCTTTACGGAGGTGCGGCGGTGGGCAAGAGCCCGATGATGCCGTCGAATCCCGACCTGGAATCGGACCCGGCGGTCGTCGCGGCCCTGCGTGTCTTAGTGCGCGAGGCCGGACAGCAAGCCGGCAAATAGAGATGCGCTTTGAAACGCTTTGCGGGCTTCCAAGCGAGGCCACAGGAGGACAACCATGAAGAAACTCGTAGTGATTGGGATGCTGGCCGCTTTGGCAGCCGCGCTGATCGTTGCCTGCCATGCGGGCGTTAAGCACGGACCGGGGGGAGAGTCGGTGCAAAGCCTGATGCAAGCACGGGGCCTGACGGAAGCAGACGTAACGGCCGCGCTCAAGACTTACGTTCCGCCCGGCAAGCAGGACGAGTACCTGATGTTCGCTTCCGGCGGGCACTCTGGCGACGTCATCGTGATCGGCGTGCCCAGCATGCGGATTCTGAAATACATCGCTGTGTTCACGCCTGAGCCCTGGCAGGGCTACGGCTTCGATGACGACACCAAAAAGCTGTTGCGGGATGGCTCCCCCAAGGGCGTCACGCTCACCTGGGGTGATGTTCATCACCCCGCCCTCAGCCAGACTAACGGCGACTATGACGGCGAGTACCTGTTTGTGAACGACAAGGCAAACGCGCGCATCGCGGTCATCAGCCTGAAGGATTTTAACACGCACCAGATTGTCCGCAGCGGTTTGATCATGTCTGACCACGGCGGCACTTTCGTGACCCCGAACACCGAGTACGTCATGGAGCCCGCGCAGTATCCGACGCCGCTCGGCGGCGGGTACTGCCCGATTGCGAGCTTTCAGGACAAGTACCGCGGCGCTGTCATCTTCTGGAAATTCGACCGCGCGAAAGGACTGATCGACAAATCCAAGTCCTTCGCCATCGAGCTGCCGCCTTATAGCCAGGACCTTTCGAACGCGGGAAAACTTGACAGCGACGGCTGGGCTTTCATCAATTCCTTCAACACCGAGATGGCCACCGGTGGAACGCTGGAAGGTAAACCGGCGATTGAATCGGGCGCCTCACAAAACGACATGGACTATCTGCACGTCGTCAACTGGCGCAAGGCGGCGCAACTGGCGGACGCCGGCAAGGGAACTGTGATCCAGGATATGCGGGTGCTTCCGCTGCAGACCGCGATCGACAACGGCATTCTCTATCTGATTCCCGAGCCCAAGAGCCCACATGGTGTGGACGTGACGCCGGATGGGAAATATATCTGCGTTTCCGGCAAGCTCGACACCCACGAGACCATCTACAGTTTCAGTAAGGTCAAGAACCTGATCGATAGTTCGACGTTTGCCGGCAAGGACCGATACGGCGTGCCGATTCTGCCCTTCCAGCAATCGCTGCACGGTCAAGTGGAAATCGGTCTCGGCCCACTGCATACCCAGTTCGACGGAAAAGGCTATGCCTATACGTCACTCTTCATCGAGTCAAAGGTGGCCAAGTGGTCGTTTCAGGATATGAAGGTGGTGGAGAAGATTCCCGTCCACTACAACGTGGGACACTTGTGCATCCCCGGGAGCGACAGCGAGCATCCACAGGGCAAATACCTCGTCGCGCTCGACAAGTGGTCGCTGGACCGCTTTACTCCGGTGGGGCCCCTGCTGCCTCAGAACGAGCAGCTCATCGACATCTCCGGGGACAAGATGCAGTTGCTTTATGACATGCCCTTAGGTCTCGGCGAGCCGCATTATGCCGAGATGATCAACGTGGACAAGATTCACGCGCTGCCCTTCTTCAAGCCGGCCGGTACCAACCAGGTGACGAACGCCCAGGATCCTTATGCGATCACGAGCGAGAAGGAGGCGCGCATCGAGCGTCGGCCGGACGGCGTGCACGTC
>JASHYZ010000199.1 GCA_030042795.1 Terriglobia bacterium
CCGTCCACGGGTCAAATCGTACGGCGACAACTCCACTTGCACCTTGTCACCCGGCAGAATGCGGATGAAGTTCTTGCGCATCTGGCCTGAGATGTGAGCCAACACCTGGTGCTTATTTTCCAACTCCACACGAAACATCGCATTGGGCAACGGCTCGATCACTGTCGCCATAACTTCAATCGCATCTTCCTTGGCCATATATCCTAGTTCCCCCCTCGGCGCCCAGGACATCGTCACTGGCGCCCGCGCTGGCGTACCTATTCGTGGACGGGTGACAACCTCTTAGCTATTAGATTCCGCAGACCCTTCGACGTTCCCCGACGACCAGCGGCCAACCAGGATGAGGCGTTCTTGTGGCCAAAAACTTCAGCACATCTATTGTATACAATCACGTGAGATCTGAAAAGCGGTGGTTAGTGACTAGCGGTTAGTGGTTAACGTAGCGTCCCATTCCCGCGTCGCGCCGCCTCCGTTTGGCGTCTCGGCCCCTCCCTTGTCTCCCAGGCTGGCTAGTCACTAGTCTGGCCACTAACCACTGCTTTTCACATCACAGGCGCGTTAGGATATCTGCGCCGTTCGACGTAATGGCTACCATATGCTCAAAATGAGCCGAATAGCCGCCATCCGCTGTCACGGCCGTCCAGCGATCTTCAAGAACGCGAACCGCCGCGCCACCGGTGTTCACCATCGGCTCTATGGCGATCACCATACCCGGCTTCAGAAGCGGCCCATGCCCAGGCCGGCCATAATTGGGCACCTGGGGTTCTTCGTGCAAAGCGCGCCCCACGCCATGCCCCACAAACTCCCGCACCACAGAGTAACCGTTCCCTTCAGCGTGTTCCTGCACAGCCGCCGAAATGTCGCCCACCCGGTTCCCCGCTTTGGCCTGTTCAATCCCCAGTTGGAGGCACTCCTGGGTCACCCTTAGCAGGCGCTCCACCGGCTCATCAATTTCCCCAACCGGGACGGTGAGAGCCGAGTCTCCGTAGTAGCCATCGACGATCACGCCGAGGTCCAGGCTGACAATGTCCCCTGGCTGCAGCTTACGGCGGGCCGACGGAATCCCGTGAATCACTTCTTGGTTCACCGAGGCACAAAGGCAATTGGGATAGCCTCGGTAGCCCTTGAAGGCTGCCTTCACTTTGAGTTCAGCCAGCCGCCTCTGAACAAACGACTCGAGTTCCAGCGTCGTCACCCCGGGCCGCACGCGCTCCCGTGTTTCATCGAGAATCTGACGCACGATCCTGCCGCTATGCCGCAGTTTCTCGATTTCCGCTTTAGACCGGCAAACGATCATGCTGCCGTCACCAACTGGATGACGTCTCGCGTCACCTCATCCGGAGCGCGGTCTCCATCCACATCCGCCAGAACCTTGCGCTCGCGGTAGTATTCAATGAGCGGCCGCGTCAGAGTCGTGTAAGACTCGAGCCGATGAAGAATGGCCTCATCGTTATCGTCGGCGCGCCGGACAAGCTTTGCGCCGTCCGTATCGCAAACCTCATCGTGCTGCGGAGGGTCGAAATACATGTTGTAGATCCGCCCGCAGACGGGGCAAATCCGCCGCCCTCCCAGCCGCTTCAGCAGCGAGCCGGAATTCACGTGGATGTACAGCACCAGTGGCTTGCCGCGTCCCTGTTCACCGAGAAGCGCGTCCAGAAACTCCGCCTGGCCGATCGTTCTGGGGAAACCGTCCAGAATAAATCCCGAAGCGCAGTCGGGCCGGGCGATACGCTCAGCGGCGATGGCGGAAACCACCTCGTCTGAAACCAGCTCGCCGCGGTCCATCCGAACTTTAGCCGCCAAGCCCAGCGGCGTCTGTTTGCGCGCGGCCTCCCGCAACATTTCGCCCGTGGAAATGTGAGGAATGCCGAACTCCGCCGCGACCGCGCGCGCCTGCGTTCCCTTACCTGCTCCCGGCGGCCCGAAGAAAAGCAGCGCCTGTGCCTTTAACCGCTTCGCCACTTGCCGTCACGATGCGCGGCGTCCGCGCACACGGCCTTTCTTGAGAAAACCTTCATAGTGCCGCATGATCAACTGCGCTTCCACCTGCTGGACAGTGTCCATGGCGACGCCGACCACGATGAGCAGCGAGGTGCCCCCAAAGTAGAAGTTCACGCCCATTCCGTGCAGGAACCAGCCGGGCAGGTGCGCGTCAAACCAAGCCCCCCCCAGGAACGCTGGCAGGTGATTCAGCTTCAAGCCGGTGAGCATAATCTCGGGAATCAGCGCCACAATCGCCAGGTAGGCGCCGCCCACCCAGGTGATCTTCGTCAGCACGTCGTCGAGATGGTCTGCGGTCCGCTTGCCGGGCCGGATGCCGGGAATAAACCCGCCCTGCTTACGAACGTTGTCCGCTACCTCATCTGGGTTGTAAATGATCGAAAGATAGAAGTGAGCGAAGAAAATAATCAGCAAAACATACGACAGCGTGTAAAGGGGCTCGCCGTAAGCGAAAAGCGACAAGAAGCCATTTACCAACTTGGCCACCAAGCCGGTTTTCCAGAACAGGTTGATGGTCTGCGGAAAGGTGAGAAGCGACACCGCAAAAATGATCGGCATCACGCCGCCGCTGTTGACTTTGAGCGGCAAATGCGTGGAAACTCCGGCCACCACGCGCCGGCCCACTACCCGTTTGGCGTATTGAATCGGAATGCGCCGTTCGCCGCGCTCCACCATCACGATAAAGGCCACAATCGCCAGCATGAAGGCCAGCACCACGAGGAGCGCGAGCGGGTTCCACACGTGGGTAACGAAGACCATGGTGTACAGATTTGCCACAGCGTGGGGCAAACCCACCACAATGCCGGCAAAGATCAGGAGCGACATGCCGTTGCCGATGCCGCGGGCCGTAATTTGCTCACCGAGAAACATGATGAAGACCGCGCCCGACGTGAGCGTGAGCACTGTCGAGAAGATAAACAGCGGACCGGGGTTGGTGACCAAGGCCATGCTGCCGTTCACCGTCTGGCGCTCGAGGGCCACCGCGATTCCAAACGCCTGGAAGGCCGCCAGCCCCACCGTCATCCAGCGGGTATACTCGGTGATCTTACGCCTCCCGAGATCGCCCTCTTTCTGAAGCTTTTCAAGAGTGGGCGAAACCACCGTCAGCAGTTGCAGGATGATCGATGCCGTGATGTAAGGCATGATCCCGAGGGCGAAAACCGTCAGCCTGCGCAGACTGCCGCCCGAGAACATGGAAAGCAGTCCAAAAAGGCTGCCGCCCATCTGGTTAAAGAACTGTTGAAAGACTTCGGAGTTAATTCCCGGCGTGGGGACAAAAGCGCCCAGGCGGTATACCGCCAGCATCAACAGGGTAAACGAGATCCGCTTCCGTAGATCCGGAATCTCAGTGATGCTCTTGAGCGACTCCATCATGCCGGAATGACCTCAGCCGTGCCGCCCGCCTTCTGAATTTTGGCCAGCGCCGGCTTGGAAAACACGTGCGCGGTGATATGCAGTGCCGCACTCAGTTCACCGTCACCGAGGATTTTGAGGCCGTCAAACAGGCGCTTGACGACGCCCCGCTCCCTCAGCACATCCGGAGTGACTTTTTGACCGGTGGCGAACCCTTCGAGGTCCGCCAGATTGACGATGGCGTACCGTTTCTTGAAGATATTGGTAAAACCCCGCTTGGGAAGACGCCGGTGAAGCGGCATCTGCCCGCCTTCAAACCCTGTGCGCGTGCGCGAACCGGTGCGAGACCCCTGGCCCTTTTCGCCGCGCGTCGAGGTCTTGCCGTGACCGGAACCCATGCCGGTCCCGATCCGTTTGCGGCGGTGGCGCGCCCCGCGTGGAGGACGCAATGTTCCAATATGCGTGCTCATACCTTAGTCCTGGCGCCCTTCCTTTGTCTTTTACGCGGAGCCCCACCCTCCGCCTCAGCCGACTCCGGTTCCGCACTCCCGGGCTCAGCCACTGACTCTGAAGTTTCGCTGGCACTAGTTTCGACGGCAGCCTCGGCGACCGGCGGCTGCCCGGCTTCTTCGTCGCTCGCGACTTCGGTGGCTGGCTCTAGCTTGACAAGTCTGTATTCCGGGACCGACCCCCACACCGACGGCTTCGTTTCTTCCAGTACTTCAACCAAATGCGAGACTTTGGCAACGAGCCCGCGCACTACCGGGTTATCGGGGCGCTCCACCACTTGGTGAAGCCGCCTCAAACCCAGGCTACGAACAATCGCCTTCTGGTTACGGTTGAAGGCGATGCCGCTGCGCACCCACTTGATTCTAACAGTCGCTTGGTTTTCTTTCGCCATCGT
>JASHYZ010000200.1 GCA_030042795.1 Terriglobia bacterium
GACCCTTGCAGACCGCGCCCTGCCTCATCGAACGGATGAGTTTCCGGCTGGCTATTCCTTGGCAGGTTGCACTCCTGCAGAGCCTGCCTCCGCTTCACCAGCCGGGTGCCATCTTGCAAGAACTCGCCCTCGCTGTACAATCGAATTCCAGCGGACGGCGGGCAGTGCCTTAACTGTTTGTCTCAGCCCAGGGGACCACCCCAAAAGCACCGACGTTAGGAAGGTCCACGATAAAGGCTGCATTGTCCGTGTAGGCGCGGCCATTCCCAGTCCTTCATGAATATTCGTGCAAGGAAACAAAGATTTCTCCGGCTGCGGTGCCAGGCTAATCTCCCGTGGGGGGAACATCAGGTGCAACTCTCCCTTGACGATCTCAACCTTGCCATTCTTAGGCACATGATACAGATCTCCTATTGTCGCTTCGGCCTTGACCGCCATTGGGGTAAACCTCAACCGAATCCTAACACGTGCGGGCCTTGTCCGGAACCGTCTGTCTCATTGGTAGCGAGCTGTTGTAGAGCGGCGCGGCAAAGCCGCAACCCAAAACCGAGGTTCGCTATGGCCTCTCTGGGCGACGAGCCTCTCAACCTGACACGGCCTTTGGCCGCAACCAAACCGAAGTCCTCGGGCTCTCTGTGCCTAGAAGGCTCTCGACACGGAGTTCACAGAGACTCTGTGGCCTCAGTGTTGAAGGCTTTTGGCCACAGAGAGCACGGAGAGGTTGCGAGCTGCATTCAAACACAAGACGAAAATCTTCGCGGCGCAAGAAGAAATTGGACGTTAGTAACCCGGAGTCCACGAAGATTATGCCCTCAGCGGCACGGAATGTAGCCTACGTATTGGAGCTACAGCGCCACCAGCAGAGTCCACAGAATCCCTTGACACGTTCCTCCTGCCATGCTATACGATGCGTGAGCCGTCCTGGGCTGTATGAAAAGCGATGGGGAAGCACAGCAACGCAAACGCGAGGATTTGGGTTTCTCGGGCGAGCGACAGGAAAACTTCGCGGCCGGAAAGATCGTCGAAGCGCGTGCCCGAGAGGGCCAGAAAAATCCAGCATGTAATTGAAAATAAACTCGTTATTTTATATGCTGATGACGGACGACTTGGAGTGCTAAACCTAAGGTTGGCCACAATCGGCAGTTGTCATCAGGTTAGAGGGACGGGGGCGCGGGACGTGCAATCGAACTCGTAGCAGCTATAGTTATTCGAAATAAGGACTTAAACACGTAAAAGGGGCTCTTTTTGCAAACTTTCGAGGGGTACGAACTCAGCTCAACTTTGTCCTTTTTTATCAGGGCCTTGGCCAAGAAAAACGGGGGTTGGGCCAAACTTTCACTGCACTCTGGCGCAGCAGTTGAATTTTGGCAAGAATCTGACGGCGTTCGAACGCGTAAAATGCAAAACTTTACGAGCAAACCCGTCAACTCATTGAAAACAAAGCTTTCATTTTTGGAAAGCCGTCAACAGACTGAAAGGGCGATGCTTATTCGGGTAACCCGTCATCTTGTTGATAAACATGGCTGTTGTCTCATATGAATAATGGAAGCGGTCAATTCGACGTTTGCGTTATCGGCTCGGGTGCTGCCGGTGGCGTGATGGCCACCGAGCTCGCTGAGGGCGGCGCCAAGGTGATCCTCCTGGAGGGTGGCAAGCGAGTGGATTCGAGCCAGATGCTCAGCCACAAGTGGCCCTATGAGCTGCCTTTTCGCGGACTGCGCGGTGAGAAGCAAGCGCCGTACTACCAGGGTGACGTCAGCGAGTCCGTCCGTTATGACGATTCGGATGATGTGGGAGTAGACCGCATCCGGGTGCTGGGGGGACGCACCATCCACTGGAACGCGGTCGCCTTGCGTTACGCCGCGCGGGACTTTCGTGAGCGGTCGCTGGCCGGCATCGAAGATGACTGGCCGCTGAGCTACGACGATCTCGCTCCGTACTACGAGCGCATCGAGCAGATGATCGGAGTGTGCGGCAACGACGACGGTCTGGAGATTCTGCCCGCCGGCAAGCACTACCTGCCGCCGATTCCCTGGCGCTGCAGCGAGCACATCCTGAACCGGGCGCTGAAAACCATGGGTATTCCCATGATTTCCGTGCGCAAGGCCGTGCTCACCAGGCCCTACGATAATCGTCCGCCTTGCCATTACTGCGGGCACTGCATGGACGGGTGCGACGTGTCGGCTCTTTTCTGCAGCGCCACGGCGTTGCTTCCCAAGGCGTTGGCCACCGGTAACCTGACTCTGCGCCAGAACGCGCTGGCGCGCGAAATTCTCGTGAACCGCGAGGGGCGCGCCAGCGGCGTCTCATTTGTGGACCAGACGACGCGGAAAGAGGAGAGCGTCAAAGCCAAGATCGTGGTGGTATGCTGCGCAACCATCGAGACCGCTCGCCTGCTGTTGAATTCGCGCTCATCGCAGCATCCGAACGGGCTGGCCAATTCCAACGACGTGGTGGGACGCTATCTTGCCGGTCACTTGGGCACGGGCGTATCCATGTATATTGAGGAACTCGAAGGCCTGAAGCCGTCGAATCAGGATGGCGCCACCGATCATGCTTTTATTCCGCGCTACAACCAACTTTTCGGAAAGCGCGACTATGGGGGCGGCTGGGATTTTCAGGTGAATTTCAACTCTTACATGTTCCCGTATCACGCCAACTGGTTGTCCGGCTACGGCGCTGATTTTAAGGCTCGGGTGCGCCGCATGCAATCGGGCTTTCTACAGATGGGCTCGTTCGGCAAGGTGGTGGCGAGGCCTGAGAATCAAGTGACCGTAGACCCGAATCGCAAGGACGCGAGTGGCATCCCCATCGCGGTGGTTCACTTCCGGTTCGGTGAAAATGACCTGGCGCTGTGGCGGGATTCGAACCAGAGCATCGCGGAGATCTTTTCCAAGATCAAGGGCACGGTGTTTTTTGACCCGGGCCCGAAGCCGGGCGGCTTTGCCAGCCACGAGGTGGGCACGGTGCGCATGGGAAACGACCCGAAAACATCCGTGCTCAACAGTTACTGCCAGGCGCACGAAGTGAAGAACCTGTTCGTGACGGACGGCAGCTCCTTCACCACGTCGAGCGAGAAGAACCCGACGCTGACGATCATGGCCCTTTCGCTGCGCGCCGCCGATTACATCAAAGAGCAGCGGCGCAAGGGGCAGTTATAGGTCTAGTTAACTAGCCTAAGCCAGGGGACGGGTCATTCTCCGCGAAGGCAGGCATCCGCAGGGACGGCATATTTTAGCCCAGGGCACGAGCTCTGGGCTAAGTTATACCGCTCCTTCGGAGCTGAATGATGCTGCGAACTTCTGAGACATGACACTAGGGGTTTCGGGCGATGGATTCCCGCTTTCGCGGGAATGACTCACTTGGGCGAGAGAACATTGTGGAACGGCGAACGGCTCTAAAGATCGTTACTCTCGGCGCGCTGGCCCCCAAGTTCAGCGCCGCGAAGGCTGCTGTCCGCTGCTCAATGGAACCCGGCACGGCGTGGTCGCCTGAAGCTTACAAACTGCAATTCTTTACCGAGGCCGAGAACGATCTGTTGGATCGTCTGATGGAAATGATCATTCCGGAGGACGGCCATTCGCCCGGCGCGCACGCAGCGCAGGTAAGCCTCTTTGCGGACCTGATGGTGGCTACCGGCGACGAGGCCACGAAGACTCGGTGGAAAAACGGGTTGGCCTTGATGGAGGAGGCCGCCAAGTCATCGGCTGCTGAGGCCTTGGCGCACGCCGCCGCGCTCGCCCATCAACCGGCGTCGGAACTCGGTAGCTTCTTTGTCGCGCTCAAGGAGATGACTGTCAACGGCTACTATACGTCGGAAATCGGCATTCACCAGGATCTCGAGTACGTCGGCAACACCTACTTGGCCACTTTTCCGGGTTGCACGCATGAGGAACATTCGTGAGGTGCAAGATGGCGGGCATTACGGCGAAAGCCGCTGCACCTGAATCCTTGCGCGTGTCATCGCGACTCAGTGAGATTCTCGAACAGATAGAGCCCGCTTTTGCCGGCCACCACAATGTCCAGGTCACCGTCGCCGTCGATATCCACCACCGGGATTTGCATGCCGGCTCCGGTGCGCGTGCTGTAATCGATGATGTGCCGCCGCCATTGCAGGCGCCCTGATGACTCGAAGGACTCGTACCAATACAGGCCCAAAGGCTCATTAGCGCCCGGGTCATGCTCGTGGGCATAAAAGCGCTTACCCGTCACGATCTCGCGCCGCCCGTCTCCATTCAGATCCACGAGCGTCATGGCATGCGCTTGTGAGAAGCCGTCATCGATGAGATGTTTCTGCCAAGTGCGTTTTCCCGAGGTATCTTTCGTCTGCTCGTACCAGAAGATTCCGTACTCGTGACCCAAACTGGTGATGAGATCGGGCACGCCGTCGCGGTTCACGTCGTCAACGAAGATGAATCCGGTTGCTCCAAGGTCAAACTCGGGATGAAACGTCCACGATCCCCGGCGCAGATCAGCGGGCGCTTCAAACCAGCCGCGTGGTGTGATGATGTCAGTGCGGCCGTCGCCGTTCACGTCGCCCGCGCCGATGCCGTGCCCCCAGCTCTTCGGGCTCACTTCGTGCTTGATCCAAGCCTCACTAGCTCCTGCGCCCGCAAGTTCGTACCAGCGCAAGGGGAAGTCCGTTTTGCCGAATTGGGGCAGCAGTTGAAGGGGCTTGCCGGTGTTGAGAATGTCGACGAGAAAAACAAACTCCACGGGAGATCCATTGTCGATCTCGTGCTCGCGCCAAGGGCCGCCACCCTTGCCAGGGTTCTCCCACCAGGTTAGGGGCTTTGACCAGTAAGAGCAACTGACGATGTCCGGGTATCCGTCACCGTTGACATCGATGGCCAGATCGCTTAGGTCCTCGAGGTAGTAATCGGTGTAGCCCAACTCCCGAAACTTGTGCTTGATGAATCGCGGCCCTCGGCCTGGCTCGCGCCCAACTTGCTCGTACCAGTTCTCGCCGCACACGATATCGAGTCGGCCGTCGCGATTCAGGTCCGTCACGGTCACTGTTTCGGAACAGCCCAGATCCAGCGTGTGCTTTCGAAACAAAATGGCGTCATCACCGGCGATTGCGGAGCCCAGGTCAATAACGCGC
>JASHYZ010000201.1 GCA_030042795.1 Terriglobia bacterium
GCCAGAAATTCATCAACAGCATCAGAGAGAATGAGACCAGTAGAAAAACCAGCGCAATTGCCGTGGCCTGCCCGTATTCGAACTCGTCCAGCTTCGTCATGATCAACAGAGGCGTGATTTCGGTTTTCATCGGCATATTTCCAGCAATAAACACCACCGAGCCGTATTCGCCGAGGCCGCGCGCGAAGGCCAGGGTACAACCGGTGATCCAGGCCGGAAAAATCTCAGGCAACAGCACGCGGCGGAAGGTTTGCCTGAAGTTCGCCCCGAGGCTGTGGGCAGCTTCCTCGACTTCGGCATCCAGATCTTGTAGAACGGGTTGGATGGTACGCACTACGAAAGGCAGGCCGATAAAGACCAGCGCCACAGTGATGCCCAGCGGTGTATAGGCCACCTTAATTCCCAGTTTAGCCAATTGCGCTCCGAACCAGCCGTTGGGCGCGTAGAGTGTTGTCAGCACAATGCCGGCCACCGCAGTGGGCAAGGCAAAGGGAAGGTCGACGAGACCGTCAGCCAGCCGGCGAAACGGGAACCTGTAGCGCACGAGGATCCACGCTACGACGAGTCCGAACGCTCCGTTTATGAGGGCCGCCACCAGTGATGCCACGAAGCTGAGCCGGTAGGCCGCGAGCGCCCGCGGGCCCGTCGCGATGCTCCAGAATTGGCTCCACGTCAAAGAGGCGCTCTTAAGAACGAGTGTGGACAGCGGGATCAGCACAATCAGGCTGAGATAGAAAATCGTCCAGCCCATGGCGAGCCCGAAGCCGGGTAAGACGGATTTTCTCTTGAGGAATGCGCTCATTGATTGCTCACCATCTCAGGGCCGCACGGAGCCACGGTCTCAGCGGTTTGGCCTAACGGCCAGCTCCGTAAATCTGATCGAACACACCGCCGTCACTGAAATACTCCTTCTGGGCCTTTTGCCAGCCCCCAAACACCTCATCGATGGTGAAGAGTTTCACGTTCGGAAACTGACCGGAGAACTTGGCGGCTACTGACTTCATGCGGGGGCGATAATATTGCTGCGCGATGATCGTTTGGCCCTGTTCCGTGTAGAGAAACCGGAGATAGGCTTTGGCAACTTGCAGTGTGCCGTGCCGATCGACGTTTTTATCGACCCACGCCACCGGAGGTTCGGCGAGGATGCTCTCGGACGGAGCCACAATCTCGAACTTGCTTGGACCGAACTCCTTCAGCGCCAGCAAGGCTTCGTTCTCCCAGGCCAGCAGCACGTCACCGATACCGCGCTGCACGAAAGTATCGGTGGCGCCGCGCGCGCCACTGTCGAGCACCGGGACGTTCTTGTAAAGACGGGTTACAAAGTCTTTGGCCGCAGCTTGATTGCCACCGTTCTTGTGAAAAGCGTATCCCCATGCCGCGAGGAAGTTCCAACGGGCTCCGCCTGAGGTTTTAGGATTTGGCGTGATGACCTGGATCCCGGGCCGTACGACGTCATCCCAGTCTTTGATATGCTTCGGATTCCCTTTGCGAACCAGAAACACGATGGTGGAGGTATACGGCGAGCTGTTGTCAGGTAGGCGCTCCTGCCAGTTGCTGGGCAGCAGGTGACCCTGCTGGGCGATAGCGTCGATGTCATACGCTAAAGCCAGGGTCACGACGTCGGCCTCAAGACCGTCGATCACGGCCCGCGCCTGCTTGCCCGATCCGCTATGCGACTGATTGATGGTCACCGTTTGACCAGTCTTGGCCTTCCAGTCGGCAGCAAACGCCTTGTTGACGGCCTGGTAGAGTTCCCGTGTGGGATCGTAGGAGACGTTCAACAGCTTGGTCTCAGCCGGGGCTGCGCGCGCCGTCAAACCGGCTAGTGTCAAAGCAAAGATGGCTCCGGCAGTACCTCTTGTGTTCAATCCCATGATTCGTTCATCCCCTGGTGGCGATTGCGTCCGGAGCCAAGCTCCTAAAAGCCCTGACACATCGGGTGCAGCGCCTGTAAAAGTTAATCCATCAACTACATCATAGTAGTAGAGTATTAGCGGTCAAGACCTGAAGTCAAGACCGCAAAGCTGGTCATCCATATCAATGGAATGACTACCCGTACAGTAAATACGCTCACTTGAGGCTGAAAGACGGGAATACCGATGGCCGGGATCTAGCTATCCAGCACCCTGAATCCGAATTGCATCCAGGTGTGCTCCCGGGCGGCGTAGGCAGCCGATGCCGTAGGTCGCCAGCATCAGTCCAGTGAGCACATGACCTGGGACAGCCTAGCGCTCAGCCCATGCCTTGCCGGCGGCGGTCCTATCACAAGTAATATAATGGATATAATTGCATATGTACACTGGAGCCCTTGTATCAACAGGAGTGATGTACACATTAATGAAGGCCCTTCTTGGAAAGCCGGCAAATTGCTCTTGACAATGAGTCGGCAATCGCGCAATAGTCTAGTGCGTAGATAGAGTACATTGTGATACAAGAATGGCCAGACTTATCTGTAATGCCGAGATGGCCCGCGCGAATCCAAGCCTTGGGCTACTTCCCTCTTCGTAGCCAGAGATTGCGCGGGCCCAAAGACTGACCGCCTCGACAGGGATCCTGGTGGCGCCGGCGAACGGGAAACCGAGCTCGGAATGGAGTGAAGAAGTGGCCACTTTCTGATGAAGTTCTCATCTGGCCGGGAGATTTCACCAGCCTGCGGTCTGGCCCAGCATCTTTGCCTCTCGACAACCTGTTCGTCTTTTGTCACGGTGGTCCCGGGTAGATAGCCTAACGACACGGTAGGATTGGGTCAAAGGTTTCAACAATCGAGTAATCATCGTTGCCCTGTTGTGATTTTCGCGACCGCGCACACAGTAGCACCTGCATGCCGGCTCCTTGGGCGGCCTCCAATTCGGCGGGGGTATCTGAAACGAAAAGAGCCTCCGACGTGTGCAGGCTCATTAGGTCTGCAATCAGAGCATAGCTCTCATATTTGACTTTGGGGCCAGTCGCCGTGTCGAAGTAACCTGTGATAAACCGTGTTAGGTCCCCGTCGGGCGTGCTCTCAAAAAGCAACCGCTGCGCTAACACACTGCCTGAGGAAAAGATGCCGATCTTTCTCTGGCTCTCCGCCCACCGCAAGAAAGCGGGTGGCACGTCTGGGTAAACTTGGCCTTGTAGTTCTCCCGACCGGTATCCAACCTGCCAGATTCTGCCTTGAATCGATTTCAGAGTGGTGGATTTGCGGTCCCGGTCCATCAGCCAATGAACGTATGCAGTGGCCGACTCCAATTGGGAGTCTCCCTGCCAGGCAGGCGGACTCAAGCCCTGGGAAACGTCGGAAGTGTGCTCCCTCCGCAGCGCCGCGAGGTCTCCCAGCACCACCGGGCTTTGCGGCTGGGCTTGTAAATATCCTTCAACGTGGGCCCGGGCATACGGAAACAGAACATCGCGAACGAATTCCAAAGGCGTAGTTGTGCCTTCGATGTCAAGAAGAACAGCTCGTGCTCGCGCTCCATCGACGGCAAGTGTCATGTCACTGCAATTCGAGACGGTACGTAATGTGGCCCCAGGCAAACGGGCTGGTAGTTCTGATCCTCGCCGCTGTCGGTGTAGCGTGGTGTCCAGCCGGCCGTGCTTTGAAACAATCGGATGGCTCGAATCTCACGATCCGCGCAGAGATCAAACCAATGCCACGTGCCGCGCGGGACGCGCATCAAGTCGCCGGGTTCAACCTCCACGGCAATCACCGGTCCTTGCCGGGGATGGATGTGAAATAGCCCGCGTCCCTTAATGATAAAGCGGACCTCATCTTCATCGTGCCAATGCTCGCGGTTGAACTTTGCCAGCATGGCGTCTAACCCCGGGGTGTCGGGTTTCACGTCAATGACGTCCACGCTGACATAGCCTCCTCGCAACTTTAATCTATCGATCTCACGTGAGTACGCCGTGAGGATTTCCTCGGCCGGGGCGTTCGCCGGCACTGTGCTCGACGGCTCCCACCGTTCGTAGTCGATGCCGAGGGTCCCCAGATACCGTGCGATTTCCTGGGGATCATCCAGAGTCCGGTTCTCCTGTGGTATTCGAACGAGCGCCATGGTTATATACCTCCCTCAGCCCAGGTGTTCAGGCAACCGCTGATTTGCCCTCTTCTAACAAGAGACCTAGCGCCGCACCGTCGGGCTGGCGGCCAGTAACTTCTAACAAAAACTCCAGAATCTCGACATGTCGTTTCGCTTCCCCCAAGTCCGTGCCCCAAGTGTAGAGCCCATGTCGGCGTAACAGAAATCCATGTGCGTCGGGGTGCTCCTGCAACCTCTCTTCAACACATCTTGACAACCTAGCCATATCCTGCGAGTTTTCAATAATGGGTAACCACTCTTCGTGTTCGTGGGTGCAAACGCCTCGCAGGCCCTTCAGCATCTCGTACCCTTTTATCCGGAGGCCTCCTCGACGGAAGTGCATATTGGAGGCGAGTGTGGCCCAAATGGAGTGCGTGTGAAGCACGGCGCCGGCCCCACAGGCGCGAACGAGCGCGACGTGTAATGGAGTCTCATCCGACGGGCGGCCAGATCCCTTTACCGATGCTCCACTCTCATCGACTTGAACGATATGCCTCGCCGTCAGAGTCCCCTTGTCAACGCCGGTGCGCGTAATTGCAAGACGCAGCGGCTCACGACTAAGTACTGCACTGAAGTTCCCGCTGGTCCCAAGCACCCACTGGCGATCGTGGAATTGCCGACCGATTTGGGCAAGCTGGCCGGCAACAGCTCGGAAGCCGGTCGGACCGCCATTCTTGAGGATGTTTCGATTATTCGCTGTACTCACTGAGACTAATCGTAGTAGAAGGTGCTCTCTCCGTCAACCGTGGACGGGCTGACAA
>JASHYZ010000202.1 GCA_030042795.1 Terriglobia bacterium
TGCGGGCGCCGGAACCGCACCGTATCACGCCCTGGCGATGGTGCTGCAGCCGGGCTGGCCCCGATGGGAACGACCGGCCCCGCCGCATAGCGGGGCCAGCTCGAACCGCCCTGTAGGTTGCAGATCGTTACTTGCCAGCCTTGCCGACGTCGCTTCCCACACCGGTGCAGAAATCATAGCCTTTGACGGCCAGATAACCTTGGTAAACACCGCAGGTGCCCGTCGTAATATCGTGAAAGTCTGCGGACACCGCCATGTTGGCATAGATTGAGGTGAGCTCGGCGTTGGTGGAACCGGCCTTGTGCCCGGCGTTGTTTACCACGCCCGCGAGCGATGGCGAAGAAACGCTGGTGCCGCCCACCAGCCACCAACTGCCCGGCCCACCCTCGCCCTCGTAGGGTACGCTATCAAGCACCCAAACCGGCGTGTAAGGGTTGGCGTCAAAAGAAAAATCCGGCGTACCGCGCGCGCCGTTCAGACTTGTGATCGCGCTCTGATAGCTGGGCGTGGCCTCATACGCGCTGGGTCCGCCGCCGGTGGAATACCAGGCACTCTCCGACTCATAATTGCCAGTGACGGGATCGCGGCTGATGGTAGTGCCGCCTGCGGAAACCACGTTGGGCGAGGCGCTGGGATAATTTACTCCTGCGGCATCGCCCGCCGAAGAAAAATAGACAACATTTGGAGTTGTAAAATACGAATCTAACGAGTTCTCGCCCTCGAATTCACTGCTTCCCCAGCTCATTGAAACCTCGCCGCCACCTGCGCTGGCCACCAAGCTGCTCGCGGTATTGACGGCCGAAAGCAGATCGTTCCAATTGTTCGACGCCGCCTCCACCAGGTAGATCTGAGCCTTCGGGGCCATGGCGTGAGCCCATTCAATGTCGAGTGATTCTTCAATCTCCCAGCCTCCGGTAGGATCTTGGGGCGGCTGAGAACCGCTGGCATAGACGACCTTGAAGTGCGGAGCCGGCAGTCCGAACTGCGTTGAGAAGTTGGTGATGTCGGTTTTGGCCGAAGGATCGTCATAAGCATCGACGATGGCGATGGCCCCGAAGCCGCTTGTGGGCACCGCAGTGACGGTGTCCTGGTTGCAGCCCGTCACGCTTGGAACGATCTTGTAGATGCAAGCGAGCGAAGCCGGCGTTTCAGCGATGAGCCCCGAAGCAGGCGGACCGGCTTGAGGCAAGGCCCGGCCAGCCGGCTGAAGCAAAAGAATGTTCGTGTGAGCCCGAAGCCCTAGATCCTCAGCGCGCTCAACACTGGATTGCGGAACGATAACGTTACCGCCCGTAGGCCTGTTCTGTGCGGAAGCTGAACTTGTAAAGCCTAGCGGCAGAAGGCTGAATGCGACTGCGAGCGCCGCGACTGGATGTTTCATTATCGATCATTCCCCCAAAAAAGTTAGAGATCCGGCTGCAGCGCCATTTCCCGCTCTCAAGCGCAGAAACGCGCCTCAAGAGGAGGAAGATGGGACGTAGCAGCACTGTCAAATGGAACCTCTACTATCGTCGTATGTTCGACTCGGGGTGACAAGACCAAGACACGTGCTATATGCGCCTTGCTGTTACGCATATCCTTATTACAGCGGCTCTGAGCTGGCAAGGTTCAACTCGGGCAATCCGCCGCAAGTTCCCGCTGCCTCGCGCCGTGTCGGCCGGATGGATCGGCCCGAAAGAATAGCTTGCCGCTGGTAGCGATGATGCCCGAGAGTTTTCCACAACCTTTCGCGAAAAATCTTCGAAAATCTGCAATTCTAATGGTAATCGATTTATTCTAATTGACTTACCAAATTGAGTTCGTACCCCTCGAAAGTTTCAAAAATAAGCCGTTTTTCAGAGCCTAAACGCATGTTGCCGTGTATGTTAGCCCTGTCGAGTTCGTTTTCAGCAGTTTTCCTATCCCTTGTCGCTACGAAGCTGGGAGCGGAGCTCAAAATTCACAGCTCCGCGACCAATCTCCTCCTTAATTAATGTCAGAACAAGATGAGAAAGTGGGTATTCAGGGGAAACCCGAGACTGAATATCTTTGCTCTTTTTTTCTTAAGGTTAGGCTGTGAATTGCCTGCTAGCCGGGCGGGAGCGACGGCAAGTGCGCAGAATTTGCTCACTCTCGCGTTCCTACACCTCAAGTAAGGTGTGAAAGATTGCAAGGTCTCACGCAAAGACGCCAAGGGCGCAAAGAATAAGTTCTTTGTCTGCTGCGCGCACTCCGCATCTTTGCATGCGAACCTATCCCATTTCCTACATCTTCTCCCGCAACGGGCCGGCGTGAACCGCTGCCTACATTGTGGCTTCCCTCAGGAGGTTATTCTCTCGCTTCACCTCACTGCCATCGTGTCTCAAGCACGACGCAGGCTTACTTCGGAGAAATAACCCTATTCTAGTGGGCCGCGGATGACCCAATTCGTCTCGAAATTACGCTTATATCTGTGTGCGTGGTTGAGGTAGACCACCCTTGACCCGACCACGAACGGGAGATGTCATCAAAGTGCAGTGAGAAGCCGGTCGGCCTCCAGGATTAGACTCCCTCCCAGCCGACCTACCTTCCGCTGCACCTCGACGGCATCTCCCCTGAGGCAGTGCGAACCCGCCGCTGGGAAGGCGTGAAAAAAAGCAAGGTATCGCGCCAAGAGGTAGTGGGTCACTTTGAATTCTCTCCGGCATTTCGTTGCCTGTCATTCCCGCGTAAGCGGGAATCCAGGCTGTAAGACGCATCTCTCCTCTGTAGATTCCCGCCTTCGCGGGAATGACAGGGGAACCTGCCGAGAGAGAATTTAGACGGGCCCTACCCGCCAAGAAGAAGTTCTTTGTTTCCTGCGCTCACTCTGCATCTTTGTGCCTTTGCCTGAGAGTTTGTCGCATTTCCTCACATCTTCTGGGCCCCCGGGATTTTGCGCACTGTGCAGTTTCGTCGCAGCGGTAGCGGCTATGCTACAAATCCCAAGTTTCTGCTCGTGAACGAAGATCTGGGTATTTTCGTGTTACGAACGTCCCATTTCTTGCCGGGCCGCGAAGATTTGTTGGGAATCTGGCCGAAAAGGGCGGGGCTTGAAAGCCTCACCGTATGGGCCAATCGTTCGGCGGGGCTCAAAGAGTCTGTGTGAAAACTCGTGGATTCCCGCTTTCGCGGGAATGACTGCATCCGAATAGGACCTCTAAGTCCAACGCTGTCACCCCCCGCGGAAGCGGGGGTCCACCTCAAATAGGCGCCGTACACGAGTTCTCACACAGACTCTCAAAGCCCCGCCCTTTCGAGACGCTTTGGTTGCGGCTCGGCCGCCTGCATTGCTGCTTCTCTGCGGCCTACCCGGCGGGTGTGGCGCTACTCCTCCCGTAACGCCACCACGGGTTGGAGCGCGGCGGCGCGGCGGGCGGGCAGCCAGGAGGCAAGGGCTGCGATGACGAGAAATACTGCGGCCATGAGAAGGTAAGTGGCCGGGTCAGTAGCTTTGATGTTCACCAGCATGCTTGCCATCACCCGGGTTACGCCCAGAGCTGCAACGAGCCCGATGACGATGCCGGTTGCGCTCAGCCGGAGTCCCTCGCCCACCACAAGCTTGAAGATGTTGCCCGGCACTGCACCGAGCGCCATGCGCACCCCGATCTCAGCCGTCCGCTGCCGGACCACCGTTGAAAGCACGCCGTAGAGTCCTACGCCCGCCAGCAAGGCCGCGATCACTGCGAAGACGCCGATCAAAAGCAGCGAAAAGCGGGTGGACGCCTGGGCTTTCTCCACGAGGTCGCTCATGGGCTCCATTTCGGTAATGAGCAGGCGCCGGTCAAGCTGCGCGATTGCCGCACGCACGGGTCCCGAAAGATTCGCCGGATTGCCTGCCGTGCGGATCGCCCATCTTCCAAAGCTGCCCGCCACACCGTGACCCAGAAACCCATCCGTAAAGTAAATCTGCTCGCGGCCGGGCGCAGCGAGCGACACATCCCGCTGGTGCCCCACCACGCCGATGATTTGCACCCACTCCGCCTGAGGGGTACGGATACGGATCAGGATGCGCTTGCCCACCGCCGACTCGTTGGGGAAGGCTTTGGCCGCGAGGGCCTCATCCACAACCACCACGTTTCTGTCAGGTGCGTTGTCGGCCTCAGTAAAGGAGCGCCCGAACAGCAGCGGTGTACGCAGCGTTTCGAAATAACCGGGCAGCACGATCTGGTTATCCACGGCCTGAAACTTACTGGGGTCAGTGAGGGCCGGTTCCAGGCCCCAACGAATAGGAAAGAATCCACCCGTGAGCGGGAAGGGAGTGGAAGCAGCTACACTTTGCACGCCGGGCAATTCGCGAAGCTTATCCTGAATCTCGCGCATGATGGCCGCGCGCTGCTCGGGCTTCGGCCGGCCTTGAAAAATGCCGAGCACGTTGAAGGTGAGGAGTCCCTTGGCCTCAAATCCCGGGTCAATGCTCTGCAACGCGAGAAAACTGCGGATCATCAGACCCGAGCCAATCAGCAAGACAAAGCAGAGCGCTACCTCCGCCACCACCACGGCGTTTCGCAGCAGGCCGCCGCCACTCAGGCCGGTCGTCCGGGCACTGGAGCGCAGCACCCGCATCACGTCCGGCTGCGAGGCGCGCAGCGCCGGCGTGGTGCCGAAAAGCACCGTTGCCGCGAGCCCGGCCAGGACCGCGAAGATGAGCACGACGGGATTGATCGTGATCGACTGCAGGCGTGGCAGGTTGTCGGGCGCGATGGCCACCAGTTCGTGGATGCCGGCCCAAGCCAAGCCGACACCCAAGACGGTTCCGAAAGCCGAGAGCAACACGGCCTCCGCCAACATCTGCCGCACCAGGCGCCATCGGCTGCCGCCGAGCGCGGTGCGCACGGCCAGTTCGCGCTCGCGCAGTGAGGCGCGTACCAACAGAAGATTGGCCACGTTCGAGCATGCGATGAGCAGCAGAAAAATCACCGCGCCCATCAGGGCGAGAATGGCGGGCCGTACTTCGGCCACAAGATACGCCTTCATGGGTTCAAGCCGAATGTTATAGCCGGCGGTCTGGAGAATCGGCAAAATCTGGCGGTCTTGGGCTGCCACCGCGTCCACTTCAGATTGCGCCTGCACCAGTGACGCGCCCTCCTTGAGCTTGCCGACCACCTGCAAAGACACATTCATCCGATTGGGCGCGTCGTAGGCGATCCGGTTGGCAATCCAGATGTCGGGAGCCTGCTCGATGTTCAGGTTCGGCGGAAAGAGCAGTTCGAAGCCCGGAGCCAGCACGCCCACAATCTGAAAGTTGGCCTGGCCTGCATTCAGAACGGCGCGGCCCACGATCGATGTGTCACCGCCGTAGCGCCGCTGCCAGTAACCGTAGCTGAGGATGGCAAATGTTGGAAGCTGTGGCGGCGCCGGAGCTGCGGCCGCGTTGGGCGTGTTCGGCGTGCTGGCTGTCGCTGGCGGTTGAGGCGGCTGCGGCAGACCATCCGAGTCCGTAAAATCACGGCCTACGAGAATCCTGGCTCCGAGGAGCCGGAAGAAGTTGGGCGTGATGGCAGCAAAGGTCACCTGCTCGGAGGTGCCGTCCTCCCTTGGCACCACGCCTCGGCCCGTATTGATGGCGGCGAACTCCTCGAAGAAGCGCTTGGCGCCGTTCCGCAGGTCAATGAAATTGGCGTCGGAAAATGGAAAGTCGCGCACGTGGCGGCGGGTCATGTCGGAGCAGGCCAGCACCAGCCGGTTCGGATCCCGGTAAGGCAAAGGCTGGAGGAGCACCGCATTGGTTACACTGAAGATTGCCGTACTGGCGCCAATGCCAAAAGCCAGCGTTATGGCCGCGGTAAGCGCAAACGCCGGACTCTGCTTGAATGTGCGCCAGGCGTAGGCGAGGTCTTTTGCA
>JASHYZ010000203.1 GCA_030042795.1 Terriglobia bacterium
GTTCGAGGAGGAAGGTGCTATGTCGGAAGAGTCGAAAGTTACGCGGCGCGAGTTCTTGAAGACGGGTGCGGAAGCGGGCGCCGGGCTCGCGGCCTTCAGTGGGATCACGTTCATCACCCAACCAAACCGCGTTTTCGGCGCTTCCGATCGCGTCCGCTTGGCCATTTGCGGCATCCGCGGACGAGGATGGGACCACGTAGAGGAATTTTCTAAGGTTGCGAACGTGGAGATCGCCGCCGTCTGTGATATTGACCAGAACGTGTTGGATCAGCGGCTGGCCCAAATGGCGCAAAGAGGCATCGCCAAGCCGGCCACGTATATCGACGTGCGCAATCTCCTTGATGACCACTCCATTGACGCCATTTCCATCGCCACGCCCAACCACTGGCACTCGCTCATGGCCATCTGGGCATGCCAGGCCGGCAAAGATGTGTACTGCGAAAAGCCGTGCTCTCACAACGTGTGGGAAGGCGCACAACTGGTTGAGGCGGCGAAGAAATACAACCGCATCGTGGAGCACGGGAGTCAGAGCCGCTCGAATGAGGCTGTCTGCGAGGCCATCGCGCACCTGCGCGACGGGCTGATCGGAGACGTTTACCTGGCGCGCGGACTTTGTTACAAGTGGCGCGATACCATCGGCAAAGCGCCGGTGCAACCCGTGCCGGCAGGCGTGGACTATGACCTTTGGACGGGTCCCGCGCCCATGAAGCCGTTTACGAAAAATCGTTTTCACTACAACTGGCATTGGATCTGGGACACCGGCAACGGCGACATCGGAAATCAGGGTATCCATGAGGTCGATATCGCGCGCTGGGGCTTGGGTCTCGGGCTTCCCAACAAGGCTTCGGCCATCGGCGGTCACTTCATGTTCGATGACGATCAACAGACGCCGAACACGCTGAACTGCGCCTTCGAATACGATCTCTCGGATGGCAAGCGGCAGATGCTGGAGTTTGAGGTGCGGCACTGGATCACGAACCACGAGGCTGAAATCGGGACATCCGCTTTTGGAAGCGAAGGCGTGCCTCAGGCCGGCCTCGGAGGCAAGACGAGCTTCGGAGCGGGAGCAACCATCGGCAACATTTTCTACGGGTCGAAGGGCTACCTCGCGATCGACGGCTATGATTCCTATCGCACTTGGCTTGGCAAAAAGCAGGAGCCCGGACCGATGAAGGTGAGCAAGGTCGGGAACCACTTCGAGAACTTCATTCAGTGTGTGCGCAGCCGTAACCAGGCGGAACTGACGGCGCCCATTGAGGAAGGCTACCTCTCGACAGTACTGGTTCATCTCGCCAACGCTTCTTATCGATTGGGCCGTACGCTCAACGTAGATCCCAAGACAGGTTTCGCCGTCGGCGACGACGAGGCGGATCGACTGTTGCGCGACGGCGACCGTGGCTACCGCCCGCCTTTCGTGGTGCCGCAGCAAGTGTAGGGATCGGGCCATCGGGCGATTGAGGGATTGACTCATCGGCTCATTGACTCGGTGAGGGAATGTGTTGATGCGGGCAGCTCGGATGACTGCCCAACAACGGACGATAGCCTCATAAGGATTGCTGATTGCCGGTAACTGGCCACTGACAACCGACTCCGACCTCCGACTACCAACTACCGAACACCTCTTCTGAGCAGCCGAAAAAAATCAAAAAAACTGCTTGACCCTGACGTAACGTCAGACCTTAACCTGCAACTCGAAGGTGAGGTTGCGGTGAAGGGCATGAATCTATATCAGGCACGTCAGTTTGCGGTGCGGGCGGGAGTGACCGTTCGGGCGCTTCATCATTACGACCGTCTCGGGCTCCTCAAGCCCAGCGGGCGCACGAGCGCCGGATATCGCTTGTACGCCGAAAGCGATCTGGCGCGCCTGCAGCAGATCGTCACCCTGAAGTTCATCGGCTTCTCTTTGAAGCAAATCAGGGATCTTCTCCATCGCAAGACGTTCGATCTTCCCGTGATGCTTCGACTCCAGCGCAAGATGATCGAGGAGAAGCGAAACCGGCTGGACCTGGCCATCCAGGCGATCCAACGAGCGGAGCAGGTGATGTTCCTCCGGCATCAAGGGGTGACATCACCAGGCTCACGACGGCGGGCGCGCGACCCCGGATCCGAAGACGATTGGGAAGTATTCCGAAAAATCATCGAGGTGATCAACATGCAGCAGAATACTGAGTGGATGAAGAACTATTATTCGGAGGCGGCCCTGGCCGATCTCGCCGAGCGAGGCAAGCAATGGACTCCGGAAATGCTCCGCCAAGTGGAGCAGGATTGGGCCACTCTCATTCGAGACGTCGAGGCGGCGAATGCTGCGGGCGAGAATCCGGCAAGCGATCATGCCCAGGCGCTGGCCACCCGCTGGCAAAAGCTCCTTGCGGGATTCACGGGCAACAACCCGGAAGTCCAGGCGGGACTGAAGCGCCTCTATGCCGATCAGCAAACTGGCCCTCCAGCTTCAGGAAGCCTTACAGTGATGAAGCTTGCGCCTTCATCGGAAAGGCGATGGAAGCGGGCAAGAAGGTCAAGTCTGAATGATGAGCGCTGAGTACTGAACGGGTTCGCCTCCGTCCGCTTGTTGTGCTCGTGGGATGGGCTCCGGACGGCGCCACAAAGCGCCGTCCGGGGTCACATGCGCGAGATATCCCTCAAACCTTCGCCCTCCACACGCGCGTCATCTGTCCGAACTCTCCGGCATGAGGTCGATGTCGTTGCCCAAATTCGGAAGTCTGTCATGCTGAGCGCAGCGAAGCATCCCGGTATTTGTCTCCTTAAGATACATGCAAGGATTCTTCGGGTCGCTCAGAATGACATGTCCTCCGAGCTGAGTGCGGAATTCCGGAATCAGTGTTTGGCATTAACTGTTCCTCATTCATCGTTTCTGGGGTGCTTGTGCTTTTTCGGCCGCTTGTTGTATTCCAGGATCTTCTTGCGCAGCCGTATGGATTGCGGGGTCACCTCTACGTACTCATCTTCGGCGATAAACTCGATGGCTTGTTCAAGCGTCAGCGGCCGGAAGGGAATCAGGCGGATGGCTTCGTCGGCCACCGACGCGCGCATATTGGTGAGTTTCTTTTCCTTGACGGCGTTCACGTCCATGTCGTCCCAGCGCGCATTCTGGCCAATCACCATGCCTTCGTAGACTTCCACACCAGGGCCCAGAAAGAGCTCCCCGCGTTCCTGCAAATTCCATAAAGCGTAGGCTGTGGTGCGGCCCGCCCGATCGGCAATCAGCGAGCCTGTGAGCCGTGATGCAATTTCGCCCTGCCAGTCGATGTATCCCTCAAAGAGAGTGTTCATCACCGCTGTACCGCGCGTGGCCTTCAGGATCTCGCCGCGCAGGCCAATCAAGCCGCGCGAGGGAATGGTAAACTCCAGGCGCACGCGGCCGCCGGCGCCTGCGCCGTGGCTCACCATCTTGGTGTTCACGCCCTTGCGTATTCCGATCTCCTGCATCAGCACGCCCACAAACTCCTGCGGCACGTCGATAATGAGCTGCTCCACGGGCTCCTGAACTTTGCCATGGAGTGAGCGCGTGATAATCTCGGGCTTGCCCACTGCCAGCTCGTAGCCTTCGCGGCGCATCATCTCGATGAGAATGGCTAGTTGCAGCTCACCGCGGCCCATCACTTTGAAGGAGTCCGTGTTGGCCATCTCTTCCACGCGGATCGAGACGTTGGTGAGCAGTTCCTTCTCCAGACGCTCGCGAAGGTGGCGCGAGGTGACGTACTTACCCTCGCGGCCGGAGAACGGCGACGTGTTGACGGTGAACACCATGGAGATGGTGGGCTCATCGATGGGGATGTGCGGCAGCGGCGCGGGAGCGGTGATGCTGGTGACGGTTTCCCCGATCGTGATGCCTTCCACGCCCGCGATGGCCACGATGTCACCCACTTCGGCGTGCTCCAGGTCAGTCCGCTCCAGGCCTTCGAAACCGTAGAGTTTCGTGATGCGCGTTGGCTGTAGGCTGCCGTCCAGTTTGGCGATGGCCACATCATCGCCGCGACGCAAGGTGCCGGAAAAGATGCGCCCCAGCGCCAGCCTGCCGTGGTATTCGCTGTAATCCAGGTTAGCCACCAGAAGCTGCAGCGCACCGTCGGGATCGCCGGCAGGCGGTGGAATGGTTTGCAGAATGGTTTCGAACAATGGTTGGAGATTTTCCGAAAGGTCGTCCAGGGCCTTCCTGGCCACTCCGTCCCGTGCGACCGTGTACAAGATGGGAAAGTCGAGTTGCTCTTCAGCGGCATCGAGATCGATGAAGAGATCGTAGACTTCGTTCACCACTTCCGGTGGGCGCGCGTCGCCACGGTCGATTTTATTGATCACCACAATCGGCGGCAGGTGAGCTTCGAGGGCCTTACGCAGCACGTATCGCGTTTGTGGCAGCGGGCCCTCGCTGGCATCCACTAATAGCAGCACGCCATCCACTAGCTTTAGGGCGCGTTCCACCTCGCCGCCGAAGTCGCTGTGACCGGGTGTATCCACAATGTTGATGCGGACGCCGTGATAGGTAATGGCCGTGTTTTTAGCCAGAATGGTGATGCCGCGCTCGCGCTCAAGCTCGTTCGAGTCCATCACGCGCTCCACGACCGCCTCGCCCTGGCGGAAGATGCCACTTTGCTTGAGCACGGCGTCCACCAGAGTAGTCTTGCCGTGGTCAACGTGCGCGATGATCGCCACATTGCGAATCGATGAATTCAATGAACCTCCGTAGACGCGCCGTGAACGCGCGAACTTCTTAGGAATAGTGTCTTCTCAGTGTAACCTGAGCTGACGCCGCGCCACGCGGCTTGGCCTCTCAGCGGTAATGGGTCAATTTGAGGTAGGGGCGGCCCTGTGGCCGCCCAAGTAACAGCACTGCCTCGAAATGGGCGGGCACAAGGAGTCTGTGTGAAAACTCGTGCTCGGCCTTTTCCCATCGTGGACCCCCGCTTACGCGGAGGTGACATCGTTGGACTTACGGGATCCACTCCCACGCGGTCATTCCCGCGAAGCTTGTCCCCGCGAAAGCGGAGAGCGGAAATCTACAAGTTTTCACACAGACTCACAAGGCCTGCCCCCTACGTCAAGCTGAGACACTACCTGATGCTGGTGTCATTTGAACGCCCGAACGTCGTCATTCCCGCGAAAGCGGGAATCCCTTGCCGAAGTCCTTGGAAAAAGAAGGTATCCAGGAAGTGGATTCCCGCTTTTGCGGGAATGACGATGCCTCGGAGGGTTCCACCCAGCAAATGACATCAGTACCCACTACCTGCCTCATGAGTTCCTTTGTTCAAACACAAAGTTGGTGCATCATGGAGACTTTCGCACCGGCTTGATTGCCGACGAGGGCAGCGGAGACACTTCTTATTGAGGATTACAGAATAGGCGGGAGTCATACTCATGTTGCATCGTCTGAGCACGATTTTGGCGCTTTGGGGGACGCTAACAACAGGCCTCACACGGCTGGCGGTAGCCGAAGACCATTTCCGGCCGCCCGCTGTCCCGCTGGTAACTTGCGATCCCTACTTCAGCATTTGGTCATTTGCTGACCGCCTCACTGACGACACCACGCGTCACTGGACGGGTGCGAAGCAGGCGCTCACCGGCATGGTCCGCGTGGACGGAAAGGCCTACCGCCTGATGGGCAACCGGCCTGAATCCGTTCCCGCCTTGGAGCAGGTTGGCCTGCAA
>JASHYZ010000204.1 GCA_030042795.1 Terriglobia bacterium
GGCGCTCAGCTCGGCGAGGCGGTGCGAGCGAGCCTCGTTCATCTCAGCGGTGAGGTAGCGCGGCCAGTCGTTCCAGTAGTCGCGCTTGTCTTCCTTGCTCGACGGGGTGGTTTCAGGAGTGGGCGCGAAGGCGGCTGCAAGCGCAGCGCGTCCGGCAAATGGCAACCCTAGACCAAGGATATTGCTCCGAATAAATCCACGGCGTGAAGGCATCACGTACCTCCAACTATGGCAGGCGGCGTTAATAAAGCTCTAATGAGATAGGTCTCTCCGGATTGCCCTCACACCCTTGTCGTTGCGTGGAGAGAGCTTTCCCCGTACTGAAGAAGGGGGGTAAAACTCGAAACCGCCATCAAACGGGCTGATCGAGGATTTCTTCCCGTTGCGCGTCCCAGTACAGCCTCTTTCCTCTCCAGTAGGACTCAGCGGCCATGATACAAACGATCGCATGCGAAAAGCCATGATCGACGGTGGCATTGGGCTGCTTTCGATCGCGCATGGCTTCCAGCCAATTCAAGATATGGCCGAGATCGTCGTCGCTCGGCCCGCGTGAGTTGGGCGGTGGCGCATTCTCGGCGTGGACCACTTCTTCGTGCTCATTGGGATCTGCCACAAGAGGCACCTGGCGGTAGAACGGCGGCGTGTCCTCAGGATCAAGTTCCTGCCTTCCACCTTCGTCGGTGACCACGAAGAGCGAGGCGCCTTCACCGCCATAGTTCACGATGGTGCCGTCGCGTCCCTGGATCCGGGAAAAGCTCCGGTAGCTGTTTCCGAAGGTTGTCTTGTAGGTGTAAAGAAAGCCCTTGGGATAGGTGATCGCTGTAACACAGGTGTCTGGATTCTCTCGCCGGTCCTTCCACACAAAAACGCCTCCGTTCGAGACCACGCTTGCGGGGTGAGTCTCATCGGTCCAGAGATGCACAAGGTCGGAGCCGTGACTGAGCCACTGGTCAAAAATGCCCGAGGAGAAGTCCTTGTAGAAACGAAATTCCAGGTAGACGTGAGGGTCGAAGGGGCGGTCGGGCTTGCCGAGCAGCCAGCGTTTCCAATCGGTGTCCTGCTCCTGCAGCTTTGACTGGCGATCGTCCAGCCACTGTTTCCACTCCGTCTTGGTGTCCATCAACATCTCACGCGAGCTGCCGACGTCCCACGGAACGAAGCGCCAGCGCTCCTCGTTGACGTTCCACTCCTGCTCGATGTGGACAATCTCGCCGATGCGTCCCGACCGGATGATGTCGCGCACTGCCAACGGATAAGGCTGGCTGCGATGCTGGGTACCGACCTGAACCACCTGCTTCGAGCCCTTGGCGCAATCCCGAGCCTCTTTTGCCTCCGCGAGCACATTGGCGAACGGCTTCTCCACGTAGCAATCCTTGCCGGCCTTCACCACCTCCACGCAGAGCTTAGCGTGCTGGAAGTCGCCGGTGGCGATCATGATGCCATCGATGTCGTTCCGGGCCAGCATCTCCTCCGAGTACTTGTAGCTTTGGGGCTCAAGATCGAACATCCTCTTCACTTGTGCGGCTCGGGCCTCGCGCGCCAAGCTCCAAATGTCGCACACCGCAACAGTCTCCACCGACACTTGCCGCGAAGCCATCTTGGTCATGTGAACGTGACCGCCGCTGCGGCCACCGCATCCGAGCTGACCCAGGCGAATGCGGTCATTGGCCCCGATGATCCTCGCGTACGAGCGCGCCGTCATTCCTGCGGTCGAGACTGCCACCAGCGCGCTGCCGGCCTGCTTCACAAAAGTGCGGCGGTTGATTTCCAATTTTGGATTCTCAATCATGATCTTCTCTCCTACAGTCCCCTTTGCAACCGGACTAACTGCCTAACGGGAATGCGCCCCGCGATGATGTTCATCCGACTTAGGTAACCAGTGCAACAGGAATTCGAGCAGCGACTGCGAGTGAAAGAACTCAGAAACTTCCTCGTGTCCTTTCCCGCGTACAACCTCGACATCTGCCTTGCCACCCAGAGCATTGTACCGGCGTGAGAACTCAAGAGTGTTCTGAGTGAGGGGAACGACCGTATCAGCATCGCCGTGAATGAGGAAGACAGGGACGTGAGCACGTGCTAGCGGCGCGAGCCGGTCGATCGGGTTAATTTTAGCAAGGTGCTTTCGTAATTCTGCCGCGCTCATGCCGTAGGCCTGCTGGATTTTCTCGCCTCCCAAGTCCGGCCAACCGGCTAGGTTCGTAACCGGATAGATTCCCGCCATGCACCCAACGTCATGTGGATGTTCCGGCGCCCAATTAAAAAGCATCATGCCGCCGCGGCTCTGACCCAGCAGGCAGGGCCGTGGCGACAAGGCAAATTGCTTGCGAACGTATTTATAAAAGTTGGTGTATATCTTTCGACCCCGAGAGTTGCCCCACGATTCGCCTACGTCAATCCCGGCTATCCAAACGCCTTGTTCAAGCAACCGCGTAAATAACCAGGTCAGGGATTGGTTGGGATATTTTCCAATTTGAGGGGTCGCCCTCACGAAGGTGGGGGCGTACCAAAGCCAGGGTCGCGAATTCCGGGTTTCAGAATGATTAGGCTTAATGACGAAGCCGTTTCCGCCCCGCACGGAAACCTCGACGCGAGTTGCACCGTACTCCTGGGACGTAACCTGAGCGAGCGCCTGCCAGGAAATCAATATCGGCAGGACCATCAGGAACCACAATGCTGGCAGTCGATGCGCCATACGGGAAGAGATTATAAGCCGCTGTCTTCAATAGGGCCGAGCTGTTGATCGAAAGCTCCGAACCGGCCTTCCAGCGGTACTCTGCTTCCTTCTTGTTTCAATCCTCGCCCGGCCTTCGGGCCGGGCGCTACAGCCGCTTGACCCCAGCCACAATATTCTGGCGGGTTTCAACAGGGATCGACTTTCAGCGTGCCGGCGGTGCGCATCCCAGGCTCAGACCCGCGCCAGCCGGCCGGCCGTCCCAAGCAAGGAGCCAGCCCAGCCTCAATTGGAAGCCGGGGGTTGAGCCACCGGCGGCACAGTGTCGAGGAATACAAACTGCGCACGCTGCTCTTCGGGAGCCGCATGCGGCGTGAAGCTGAGGTGCATTACCGGATAATCCGCGTCGGCACTGTACGCCGGCCATTCGGGCAGGCCCGGCCCATTGGGGTTGCCAGTCTTGGCGAAGTTGCTCCAGTACGACGACATCAGGTCAGAGAGTTTCTCATCCTCAGGGCGCCAGGGAAGGTGCTTCGAAGGCAACGCCTCAAAGACGAATTCGATTTCCGCTGAGTGATAGGCTGTCGGCGGCGGAGCGGGCTTCTCCGAAGGTGTGGCGAGCGCAGGTTGCGGCGGTGCGTCATCGAATTCGTAGCTGTAGACGGGCGCCACGGCCATCTGCATTTGGATCCACTTCCAGGTGGGGTAGACGGTGAACTCATCGCCTCCGAGGTTGTGGGCAGATTGACGGGCTTGCTCGGCGGTGTCGGCCGGAAAGACTTTCAGAAAATCGTCCGCCTTGTCTCCATACATTTTCCGCGCCCGCTCCTTGAACTCCTCGGGCGTCGTCGACGGGAAGCCCCCCTCATCGCGATTCCATCCGGCCAGCAGCGATACGTGCGCCTGTTTGCCCTGGGCGTAGAGGGTGCGAACGTCTTCCGGCAGGAAGTAGCCATCGATGTTTGGCCAGAAGCCGATCCTACCCCTTCGCTTGGAGGCGGCCGCCAGCAGTTCGTCGGCCGGCTTGGCGCGCAGCGCTGCGAGCGTCGGCGCACCGACGGATGCTGCGAATTTCGCATCGTCGGCTTCGGATTCCGCGAGCGTCTTGGTTTTGAGAGTCGTGCTGAAGAACGCTCCGCTCTCGCCGATGGCGCGCTGGAATAGTCCTTGCGCGAGCGGCGATGCCATCAAGGCGCTCACCGAGAAAGATCCGGCTGACTCGCCGAAGATCGTCACCTGGTTGGGATCGCCGCCGAAGGCCGCGATGTTGCGATGCACCCACTGCAGCGCCGCAACCTGGTCAAGCAAGCCGTAGTTGCCCGAAGCGTTGTGTCCTGACTTCTGAGCCAGCTCGGCAGAGGTAAAGAAACCAAACACACCCAGCCGGTAATTAAAGCTGACCACCACCACGCC
>JASHYZ010000205.1 GCA_030042795.1 Terriglobia bacterium
CCCAATGAATGGTTTAACACGGGCGCTTTTGTGACTCCTCCGCAGTATACGTTTGGCGACGCAGGGCGCAACATTATCCGCGGCCCGGGCTTCGCCTCCTTCGATCTCGCGCTAGTGCGGCGCTTTGCCATAACCGAGAGATGGAAGCTTACACTTGAGGCACAGGCATTTAACCTGTTCAACCGCGCGAATTTCAATTTGCCTCAAACTTACTTCGACCAACCGACGTTTGGACAGATCTTGTCTGCGCAAGCGCCGAGGCAGATTCAGTTTGCAACTCGGTTCACTTTCTGATTTGGGGTCAGGCATGAATGTGCTGCGGTGGCGATGCATCCCGGCGGAGGATGGTTACGGACAAGGCCACTGGAGGGAAGCGCGTGGGCGGTCTCGCACACTCATCGGATAGAGGGTCTTGCTCTTGGTCGAGCTGTCCTTCGTTCGGCAGAACTTCGAGGGCGAAGCCACAGGTCAGGCACCCCATTGTCTTCCTCCTCGTGGGGCTCCCGACATTCGCGCTAAGCCTCTGGGCGATGGTGGGTGGCAGCGTCTCCGGAACGATCACGGACGCGAGCGGGGCCGCCGTCCCGGGAGCGACCGTTATAGCCGTGAATGCCGACACAAACGTGCGGCAGGCGACGACGACGGATTCGAAGGGCGCCTACTCGCTGCCCAAGTTAGCGGTTGGTTCCTACACGATACTCGTCGAAGCGTCTGGCTTTAAACCTTACCGGCGCACCGGCGTGGTGGTGGACGCCGATAGCGCCCAGCTTGTGGACGTGCTCCTTACACTCGGTGGGCGGAAAGACACGGTCACGGTGTCTGGGTTGGCGAATCACGTGGAAACCGCCGACACGCAGCTCGGAGAAGTCATCACCGGCTCGAAGGTGAGCGCTGTACCTCTCAACGGACGCAGCTATACGGACCTGCTCGCGCTTCAACCCGGCGTCGCTCCGGTTACGACGATTACCTCGACCTCCATCGAAGCCGCCGGTGCTAGCACTATCTCCCCGGCCGGGGACTTGAATCCAGGCACCATCTCAATTAATGGACAGCGGGAATATGCGAACGGATTCAGGGTGGACGGCGCCGATGCTACGGAGCGGTTCACGATGGGCGCAGCGATTATTCCTAATCTCGACTCGATCGCCGAGTTTCGCATTCTCACGAGCAATTTCGACGCGCAGTACGGCAATTATGGGGGCGGCCAGATTGACGTGGTCACCAAGTCGGGCGGCAATCAATTTCACGGCGAAACATTCGAATTCCTCCGCAATACTGATTTGGATTCCCGCAACTTCTTTTCCGCCGATCGGGGTGCCTTTGAACAGAACCAATTTGGCGGCATGATCGGCGGGCCACTCGTCCACAACAAGGTCTTCTTCTTCTCTGACTATCAAGGTACGAGGCTGATTGAAGGTGTCGATACGGGTCTAATACAAGTGCCTTCCTTACAGGACCGCGCGGGCGATTTGTCCGATCAGGCAGGAACCTTTGGCACCTGTTCCGACGGGCCATGCACGGTGAGCGGCCCCTATTGGGCTGATCAGCTCTCTCAGAAGCTCGGCTACAGCGTAGTTTCTGGAGAGAACTACTACACCCCAGGCTGCACGACCCCGGCGCAGTGCGTGTTCCCAAATGCCGTGATCCCGCAGAGCGCCTGGTCCACACCTTCGCAGCGCCTGCTTCAGTACATGCCTTTGCCCAATTCTGGTGGCAACTACTTCACCACTTCCGCAGTTGATGAAAGGTTACGCGATGACAAGGGCAGCGTGCGCATCGACGCCAATACTGGACTTGGCATGCTCTCGTCGTACTACTTCGTTGATGACTATACGCTTAATAATCCCTATCCTGTACAGCAAGGCGGCGCAAGCGTTCCGGGCTTCAGCGCCCTGAACGTCGGCCGGGCGCAACTGCTCACCTTTAGTGACACCAAGACGTTCGGTGCCAGGACCGTGAATGAGGCGCACTTCTCCTATGTGCGCGACGTAAATCTTTTGGGCGTGCCGGTTGGCGGCGTCGGAACCAGCCTGGCCTCGCAAGGCTTTCTCAACGCGGACGGGGTACCTAGCATCATCGCCAATCGGCCGAAAATTGAAGGTATTGAAAACACGATTTTGAACAATTTCACCATCGGTGTCGGGATTACGGGTCTCAACCAGTACGACAACACGTTCGAGATCTTGGATAACCTCGCGCACGTTGTCGGGTCCCATACGCTCAGGCTGGGCGGCGAGTTCATCGCAAATCAGGTGAACGCCTCGAGCTGTATCCAATGTAACGGGACCTTCTCCTTCTTCGGTTCGGAGACGGGTTTGGATTTCGCCGACTATTTGCTGGGCATCGCCAGCAGCTATACGCAAGGAAACGCTCAGGCCTTCTACAACCGCAACAAGTATGGAGGTCTCTTCGTACAGGACAGTTGGCGGGTAAGTCCTCGCGTTACCCTTAACTATGGCCTTCGCTGGGACGTGATCATGCCTTGGTATGAGAAGTATAACCAGCTTGAGACCCTTTCTCCCGGCGAACAGTCGGTGGTTTTTCCAGGCGCACCCGCAGGCTTGGTTTACCCCCTAGATCCTGGAATTGCGCGAAGCTTGGCTCCCACCCGCTGGGACAATCTGGCGCCGCGATTAGGTGTGGCATACTCACCAGGCGAGCATGACGGCCTGCTGGGCCGGGTGTTGGGAGGCCCCGGAAAGACGAGCATTCGAGCGGGCTTCGGAGAATTCTATACAGCCATCGAGGGCGTCACGGCGGGGGTGGTAGCGGGTAATCCGCCGTATGGCATCACCTACGTCAGCCCAGCACCGCCGCTGTACACCAATCCCTTTGTGAATGCTGCCAGCGGATTTAACAATGGTCAGCGCTTCCCCATCACCTATCCCCCGCTGAATGCGTCGCCAAGCAATCCGAACCCCAACGTCAATTTCGCCCAGTTTGAGCCGATCTCGGGCTTGCCCGGCTATTATCCGGGAAATGTGACCCCATACAGCGTGGGGTACAATTTTTCACTTCAGCGACAGTTCGGCAAGGCCACTCTCGTGACGGCGAGTTACGTCGGGAACCAAGCGCACCACTTGCTGGTTCTGGTGGAAGCCAACCCTGGGAATCCTGCCCTGTGCCTGAGTTTGAGCCAACCCAACGAGGTAATGCCTGGCACTCCTACTTGCGGACCTTACGGCGAGAGTGGCGTCTACACGACAGCATCCGGGCAAGTGATTAATGGCACACGCGCACCATTTGGGCCAAATTTTGGCAGCATCAACTGGATGTCAACCATGGGCAATTCCAACTTTAACGCTCTTGAGCTGACCGTCCGGCACGTGAGCACGCACGGTGATTTCCTTGCGGGTTACACCTACAGTAAGTCGATCGACCAGGCGTCCAGCGTCTCGGAACAAGTCAATCCTCTCAACTACAACCTCAGCCGCGCTCCGTCGTCCTTTGACTTGACTCACAACTTTGTGATCAGCTATCGCTATCCACTGCCATTTGCGCAACTCGCCGGCGTCCGGAATCGAGCTACGGACGGTTGGGTTCTCACCGGCATTACCCGTTTCAGTACAGGTTTTCCGGTCACTCTCACCAACAACAGCGATAACTCACTGCTCGGCACGCTGCCTAACGGAATCAGTCCCTATGCTGTGGATGAGCCCAACGTGGTGCCAGGGCCGCTCAACCTTAATCAAAACCCGCGCAACGGGCAGCCATACTTCAATACGTCTCTGTTCAGTTTGGAGCCTCTCGGCCAGCCTGGAGACGCGGCGCGGCGTTTCTTTTACGGTCCCGGAATGGTGAATTTCAATCTTGCCTTGCTGAAGAGCCTGCGGCTCACGGAATCCCGCTCACTCGAATTCCGTTTGGAAGCGTTCAATGCTTTCAACCATGCGCAGTTCTTCGGGCCCACGTCCGTGAACGGCAACATCACCAGTTCGACGTTCGGCCAGGTCGTGAGCGCGCAACCGCCGCGGTTAGTGCAAGGAGCCCTGAAGTTCATTTTCTAGCAGACCCCGACTATGGAATCGCCAGTGCCGGCGTGCGAGTTCAAAAACCGGCGCTGGTCCTCAGGCGCGTTGTAAACAGTCCTCACCGGTTTGCCTGGAGACCCGCCTCGTGAAATGCTTTGACATGTTCGGACTGCTCGCAAGCCTGTCCCTGCTGGCTCCGGCTGCGCGGCTGGAGAAGGAGTTTGTTTTCACCTCAGCTCCGTTTGCTTCGTGCCATGCCTCACCGTTAGTGGAGTTACGTTCCGGGGCTTGATGGCCGCGTGGTTTGGAGGCAAGGAGGAGAGCGCTCCGGACGTGGCCACCTGGGCGTCACGGCGTAAAGGAGACCGGTGGTCTGCTCCATTTCAATTGGTGCGAGAGCCCAGTGTTCCTACTTGGAACCCCGTCCTCTTTACCGGCTGCTCGCCGCGGGCGGGCTGGCCTCACTCGAAAAGAAATTTGCAAAGAGATAATCCCGCAAATCACGGTCAAACTGCGCTGTGTTCTGCTGGGGGTCAGACGCGTCGGTGTTGAAGCTTACCACGTAGGCGTTGCGTGTTTCCGACTGAATATAGAAATGGCTGATGAAGCCGTTCTGGTTACCTCCATGGCCGATGAACCTGCGATTACCATCCACGCGGATAAAGCAGGAGAGACCAGCTGAATCATGATCGTCCGGACCGTTCGGACTCGACGGACCCCCGGAGGCGATCTTGAGATCAGGTTGAAACATCTCGCGCAGGGACGACGGCTTCAGGACCTGGTTGTAGGTGTCGCTTCGTGCCGCATCGCCCATGAGAAACTCCAGGTACTTCACCATGTCCGGCAGGGGCGCGTTAAGGCCGCTGTTTGAAACCGTGATGCCCGTATCGAAGTCGAAGCGTTGCTCGGTTAGCTTGCCGCCTGAAATTGTGTAGCTTCCCGAACGGTACTTCAGCAGATGGTACGGTGAGCGGTCAAAATAGCTTTGATACATCTCCAGAGGTTTCAGGATGTTCTTGTCAATGTAAACCTCGTAGTCGTCACCGCTGAGACGCTCAATGATCTGGCCGAGAAAGACAAAACCAAGGTTTGAATAGCTGAATCGGCTGCCGGGCCTGAACAAGATTTCGGTGTACGGCAGCATGGCCACAATCTGTGACCACTGAGTGGGCTCAAACGGCTGCCAGTCCTGATCGCCACCCCACGGCCAGGTGGCGGAGCGGAAGCCTCCACTGTGAGTGAGCAGATTGCGGATGGTGATAGCATCCACGGGACCCCAGGGATCATGAACCGCGGCGAGCTCCGGCACGTATTTCACCACAGGATCGTTCAGGTCCAACATTCCATGGTCGCGAAGCTGGAGGATGGCTACTGCGGTGAGCGTTTTGGTGATGGAAGCCCAGTGGAAGGTGGTATTCTCAGTGACAGCCTGTCGCGGCGAGAGGCGCGCGTACCCTTGGAAGTCACTGGCAGCCAATCGGCCGCCCCGAATCAGCATGAG
>JASHYZ010000206.1 GCA_030042795.1 Terriglobia bacterium
GGCCTCGCGCGCCACCACCTCTTCAGGAACTTCGATGATGAGCTCTTTCTTACAGGTCAGCGACTCCACAATTCCTCGTTAGATGATTTGGGGGTGAAAACGGGGGCAGGCGAGATTCGAGCCCCAGGTCTCAAAGGGAAGTCAAGCTCCTACCCGAAACAGCATTGTAACAGATGTGTTTCGGTTGTCAATTTCGCGCCCGGCTGGTTGCTGGGTGGAACCCTCCGAGGCGCAGTCATTCCCGCGAAAGCGGGAATCCACTTCCTTGATATCTTCTATTCCCACGGACCTTTGCAATGGATTCCGCTTTCGCGGGAATGACTGCGTCCGGGGCCTTCATAATGACACCAGTACCCTCCCGCTTTCAAATAGCACCAGGGCGTCACAACGCAAATCCCTCCCGCTCAAAACCTCAGAACGCTGGTTCCCACTGTCCCTGGCTGTCGGCACCGCGCCACGACTCAGGAATTACCGCGATTCCGGGTGGTACCCATGAGCAGAGAACCTCAGGGCCTTGCTGGCAGGCGTCAGGCTTGGATTCCACTTCGCGCGTGGCCACTTCCAGTGCGCTCAGGCTGTTCGCAGCCAGGATAGCAGCGTTATGATCGTGCGTTCCACGCGAGAGGTGAAGAATTCGCACGCATCGGGCTGCCTGGGTGAATTGAAATACAGGCTCGATGGGCTGGCGCGAGCGCGTTACCAGTTCTTTCTTATGTACCTCAGCCGAGTGGAAGACGACGCGGACTCCACCTTCGCGCCGAGGCTTCACTTTGTAGAAGGAGACCTCGTAGCCGATAAGGTTTGTGGCAGTGGATACGATAGTTGCGGTCGTAGCCCCAAGAGAGCGGCGGTCGTCCGCCCCGCCATCGGCGGCCTGCTCTGAGATGGGCGTCGTCTTGACGAGATAACCGCCTCCGGCCACGACCGGCGTGATGACGCGTACGCGCCAACCCGGTTGCAAGTCGATCCACTCAGATGAAGTGTGGTTAAGCGGCGGGCCCGAAATCACCGCTTTCGGGTGGGAACAGCTCAATGTAAGCGTTATCGCAGCGATGGACAGGCCGACGGCGGCACCGATCGAGCCACAGGCGAAGTCCGCATCATGGCGATAACTCCCTCGACGCGAAGCTGACACTGACCGCGTGCCGGTCTGGGCACCGCAAGCGAGAATACGCCGCGCGTACACGCGTGGGATGCCGTGTAACCGCCGCAAGATGTAAGCCACTTCGCTGCCGCAAGCTTTACCTCGACTGTCACCTGCCGATTTATAATTGTGGACAGCTTAACGTCGGAGGCGAGGCACTATGCTTTCGGACTTACGCTTTGGGCTGCGAATGTTTCGGCGCAATCCTGCCTTCACCGCCGCAGCCATTATCATCATTGGATTCGGCATCGCTGCCACCGGGCTGACCCTGGGCGAAGCCGGACAAACTCCTCGGCCCTACTTTGTCACGCCAAGTAACCCTCACTTCATTCGTACCGCAGGGCCACTATCGGATCCACGCTGGCGGCGCGACGGGCGGGCACGTAGGAGGCGAGCAACGTGACGAGCACCAGCGCCAATGCAACGGTAAACAGATTCCAAGGGTCGAGCGTGCTCACACCGAACAGCATACCTGACATCAGGCGCGCAACGGCGAGACCGGCGGTTGAGCCAACTGCAATGCCGGCAAGGGCGAGCGCGAGTCCCTGCCTTAGTACCAGCCGCAGAATCTGGTCGCGATGCGCACCGAGCGCCATCCGAACGCCGATTTCTCGCGTGCGCTGCGCCACCGTATGGGCGACCACTCCGTAGAGACCAAGGGTGGCGAGCGCGAGCGCCAGCATGCCGAACGCGCTGATGAGGCTCGCCGCCATTCGCTGCTGCCACAGCGATAGTGCCACGTGCTCCGCCATGGTTCTGACGCCGAAGAGGGGCACGTTCTTGTCCACGGCGTTGACTTCGCGGCGCATTACGGAGCCAAAGTCACCCGGCGAAGAGGCCGTGCGGACAATGAACGTCATTCGCCCGGAGTAATTTTGAGCCGCCGGCACGTACATCACAAGCGGCGCGCCTTGTGCAAGGGAGAGATACTTCACGTCGCCCACGACGCCCACAACCTCAAGCGGCGGCCGGGGTGGGCCGACGAGCGTCGGCCAGGAAATCTGTCTCCCGATCGCGTTCTGGCCCGGCCACAGGCGTTGGGCGAGATTCCGGCTGATGATCACTACGCCGCCCGTACTGGCAGTGGCGGACGAGCCGGCATTGGGGACCAAACTGGCGTTAGGAACCAAACCGGCATTGGCCAGTGGCCCTGGCGACACGCCTAAGGAGTAGCCATCCTGGTCAAGCGACGGCGCCCCTGAGCCGTCCTGGTCCGTGAAGTCTCGTCCCTGAACGAGCGGAACTGCGAGGGACCGGAAATAGCCGGGCGTTACGGTCACAAAGTTCACGCGGAGGCCGAGCTGGAACTCGTGGCCGCGCAAGACGTCTTGAGGCGGCTCTTGGCCGGGATAGAAGATGGAAACCGCCCCCGGCCATTCCTCCGGCGGCACAGACGTCGCTGCACCGGCCGCGATCACGCCGGGCGCGCTTCGCAACCGATCGAGAACCTGCCGGTAGAAGGCGGAACCGCGAGCGGGCGAATAGCCTTGCAAGTCGAGATCGACCGAACTGAGCAACACGTTGCGGGTCTCGAAGCCCGGATTAGTGGTCACAATGCTTTGCATGCTGCGCAGCAGCAGCCCGGCCCCCATCAGCAGCACAAAGGAAAGCGCCAACTGCCCGGACGCAAGCGCACGCTGCAGGGGCGATTGCCGACAACCGCTGCCGAGCGTCCCTTGCTTGAGCGAGCTCACCAAGTCGGGCCGCGACGCCTTGAGCGCCGGCGCGAGCGCAAAGGCTATGCCCGCGATCATACTCACGAGCGACGTGAAGGTGAGGACGCGAGCGTCCGGACTCACCTCGGCGCCGTGCAGCACGGACCTGCTCGCCAGGGAGGCGATCGCCAACCGGATCGCCCAGGGAGCGATCAGCAGCGCCAAGCCTCCACCGGCCAGTGCCAGCACCAGTCCCTCGGCCAACAACTGCCGCACCACGCGCCCACGGCTCGCGCCGAGCGCGAGTCGAACAGCGATTTCCCGCTGTCGCACGCCTGCGCGCACGAGGAGCAAGCCGGCCACGTTGGCGCAGGCGATCAAAAGCAGCAGCCCGACACCTGCAAACAGCAACCCGAGGAGCCCGCTGAGGCTGGCGCGATCGTCCGGGGCAAGCCCGACGCCGCGTACCACGGCAACTGTGCGGCCTGCATTGGTGTTCGGGTATGCCAGCGTCAGTTGACGCGCCACGCCCTGGGTTTCCGCCTCTGCCTGTTCGAACGAGGCGCCGGGCTTCAGGCGCCCGAAGACACGAAGCCACCCCCAGGCGCGCTCCTCGAAGAAGCCGTGGCCCACCGTCCGGGGCATGGCTTCGTCCAACATGCTCATCGGAACCCAGACGTCATAGGGCTGGCCGGCGGTGGTACCGCTGAACAGCTCAGGGGCGACGCCCGTCACCGTGAACGGATAACCGTTCAGCGTCACCTGGCGGCCGAGCACCGCCGGGTCGGCTCCGAACTTGCGCTGCCACAAAGCGTAGCTGAGCACCACCACCGCATGGGCGCCGCGGGGAGCGTCGTCCCCAGGACCAATCAGGCGGCCCCGTGCTGCAACGATACCCAGCGTCTCAAAGTAGTTCCCGGTCACCACGTCACCGATCAACCGCTCCGGCGCCCCGCCGCCCAGGCTGAGGGCCGCGCCCGATTCCGCCGCGAGACCTGAGAACGAGCGGGTGCGGTCGCGGTAGTCCGCGTAGTCGGGGTAACCCATCACATCGTAGGGATCGTTCTTCTGCATGCGATAGAGTGACACGAGACGTCCCGGTTCACGCACGCCCGCGCTCGATCGCAGCAGGACAGCATTCACCAAGCTGAAGATCGCAGTGTTGGCGCCGATGCCAAGCGCGAGTGCCAGTGTGGCGAGTGCGGCGAATCCGGGACTCTTTCGCAGCATCCGAACGCTGAAACGAAGGTCGTGCAGTAGATCTTTCATAGTGGCTCCTCGAGTTGCGGGCACGGTGTTCCCAAGCACAAGACGCTTCGCCAGGATAATCCGTTAACGTGAATGGATTTGCATCCACCCGCAGTCCTCGAGAGGTGCCGGGGATCGATGTGGGATAAGAAATCCTTCAACCGCTGTCAACACCAGAATAATCAATTAGGCCGGCCGTGTGGGCTCTGGATGCGAGTAGTAGCGTGCACCGCCGCGGGGCAGACGGAACGGACTGCAGACCGAAGAGCGCAGAGTACGCTACGCTTGCCTGGAGGTTCGCATGAGATTCCTATTGGCTGGGTTGGTGTTTTCGGTATCGACGTACTGGAACAAGAGAACTTTGCGCCGCTCAAAGCGATCGCGGCCAGGCACGGCGGTCGTCTGCGCTTGAGAGTGCTGACGAATCCGGTCGGAATCGATGCCCATGAGCAGCGAACAACGCTACTTCTTGTAGTAATCGGCGTTCACTGGCGTGAAGCTCTGCCACTTCTCCGGCAGGTCATCCACCGGGAAAATGGCGGAAACGGGGCATACCGGCACACAAGCCCCACAGTCGATGCATTCCACCGGGTCGATGAAAAGTTGCTGCACATCGGCGAAGTTACCTTCATCCTTGCGGGGATGGATGCAATCCACCGGGCAGACGTCCACGCAAGCTGTGTCTTTGGTGCCGATGCAGGGTTCAGCGATTACGTAAGCCATGCGGCTTCCCTCCTCAAAGGTTGACTGAAGTTCTAGTTTCACCTGCCGGGCGCCGCCGCGCCACGACTTAAGTCGTGCCTTCTTACCTTGGCGAGAAGGACTCACCCTGGCGCCTTGGGCCGCAACCAAAGAGAGAATTCACCACAGAGATCACTGAGGGTACGGGGATTCTCCGTTTTCTCGGTGCCTCTTGTACTACTAATGATAAAAGTGTTTGCGGCTTGCACAAATTTGAAAAACCTTGCGGAACCGTGTCATTCCGAGCCCGTTCGCTCCTCCGCTGCGAACGGTTCCTTCGCGTTGCTCAGAACAGGCTCTGAGCGCAGCGAAGGAGCGAAGGGTAAACTTCGTGAGGAATCTCGCTTTGAAACTATAGGAAATATGAGATTCCTCGTCGCCTTGGGCTCCTCGGAATGACAGTTTCGGCGAGTTTTTCAACGAACTGTTAAAGCTATTTGTTTGCGGTCCTGTCGTGCTGTGTTCTCTGTGTCCAAAAGCATTCAACACGGAGGCCGCAGAGTCTCCGTCCGTGTTGAGAGGTTCCTAGGCACAGAGGTCGCCGCGGCCTTCGGTTTGGTTGCGGCCAAAGGCCGCGCCAGGTTATGCTTTTGGCCTTGGAGGAAGTTCCTGCCATGACTTTTCTTGACACTCATTACCACCTCGCCCGCAGCCTCACCAGCGACGAACTCGAACGGGTGAGCACACTCTCGACGCTCTATGGAATTCGCAAAATCGATTTCGAGGGCGATGACCTGGTGATTGAATACGACGCCTCGCGCATCCATGAGGCGGAAGTGCTGGCCGCTGTGCGCCGCACCGGCATTCCGGCGGCCGCGGAAAAGTCGATTCCGCTGGGCGGCTTCGATTACACGGGCGAGTTTAAGGACTACGCCTGGCCGACTTCTGGCGTGAGCCCGGTGAACCAGAAGCCCTGAGCATTGCTGATTGAGCGATTAGTGATTTGTGATTGATCTTGACAAGCGGGCCTTCTACTTGCTCAATCACAAATTACAAAATTGCAAATATCGCAAATCAGAAATCGCAAATCACAAATGCGAGCGCTTATGCATCGAATCCTCATCTGGCTCGCCGTTCCTCTGATGTGGCTCGTCGCGGTTCACTGGCTTGGCGGCGCCGATAGGCCGCCGCTCACCCTGGACGAATTCTTCAACTCAACTGAATTCAACAACGTGGTTCTTTCTCCTGACGGCCACGCGGTAGTGATCCAAACCACTCGTCCCGACTGGGACCGGAACCGCTTCCGCACTGACCTGTGGCTGTATCGTGATGCGGGTGGCGGCCAGGCGCCGGCGGGCCCCGCGGGCCTCGTCCCGCTGACTCAGTCCGGGCACGATTCCGAGCCTCAGTGGTCGCCTGACAGCCGCTGGGTGGGCTTCATCTCAGACAGGGTGACGCCGGGGCCAATCCCGGAGGAGCAGGCAGCAGAGAAGGATGATGAGGAACCCGCCGGTCAAGTGTGGGTGATTGCTGCCGGCGGCGGCGAAGCCTTTCCGCTGACGCAGGGCAAAGAGGAAGTGCATGCTTTCACGTGGTCGGCCGACTCGCGCTCTATCTATTTTGCGACACTCACGCCCAAGAGCACGGAGGAGGAAGAAGCTTACAAGAAACAGTGGAAAGACGTGATTCAATTCCGTGAGTCCGAACGCGGCGACACCATCTTCAAGATTGACTTGGCAGACGTTCTGACCGCCGCCACCGCGCCCGCGCCGGACGACAAGGCCCAGAAGCCGCGGACTGTGTGCACGACGCCGTGGCGCGTGAAGCAGCTAACCGCCTCGCCGGACGGGCACAATCTCGCCTTTAATACGGACTCCCGGTCCGAGCGGCAGGAATCTCTCGATGCCTACAATATCGAGTTGGTTGATCTGCCATCCGGCGCCGTCTGTCTGCTGAGCCACACTCAGGCCGTTTATGGAAATCTGGCGTGGTCGCCGGACAGCCGGAGTGTGTTTTTCTCGTCTCTGAACGGCTCCGTGGAGGGCCCTTACCAGGACCTGCAGCCGCGCGTCTATTCGGTGAGCATCGCGGGTGCCTCGGGCCCGACTGGCGCGCCCGTCAAGGCGCACATGCGCTGGGGCAGGGATTTCGAAGGTGCGCTGGAAGATTACGCCGTGTTGCCCCACGGGGGGTTGCTGATAGCCGGCCGCCTAGGCACTGAGGTTCAGCCCTATAGGCAGGCGGACGGCGCCGCACCGCTCTTGCGGCAGACAGGTCAGGCTGGCACCTATAAGACCCTCGCGACAGCGAAGGATTCCAGCCGCGTGGCTTTTGTCTACTCATCGCTGCAGCAGCCGGAGGAAGTGTACCTCGCCGATAGCCTCAATGAGCTTGACAAAGCCCGCCCTATCACCGCCTTCAACCATCTTTTCAATTCGCGGGCGCTTCCTGAGGGCAAGCCGTATCGCTGGAAGGCTGACGACGGCGTTACGGTGGAAGGCATGCTGATCTACCCTCCCG
>JASHYZ010000207.1 GCA_030042795.1 Terriglobia bacterium
CATTACCGAATGGAATGCCCGCCACGGCAAACCTTACACTTTCTTCACCGAAGCCTCATTGAACCTCTCCGACGACCTCGAACTGCTCCAGATGATGAAGGACGCGCGCTTTAACCGCGTCTTCCTGGGCATCGAAACGCCAGTTCAGGAGAGCCTGAAGGAAGCCCAGAAGCTGCAGAATACCCGCCGCAGCCTGATGGAGAGCGTCCGTCGCATTCAAAGTTACGGCCTGGAGGTGATGGCAGGCTTTATCGTGGGCTTTGACAATGACCCCGAGGATATTTTTGACCGGCAGGTGGAATTCATCCAGGAAAGCGGCATTCCCATGGCCATGGTGGGATTGCTGCTCGCGCTGCCTGGTACCCAGCTCTATCGCCGCCTGCTCAGAGAGGGGCGCATTGTGGATGAAGGCGGCGGCAACAACATGGAGCTTAAACTGAACTTCATGCCCAAGATGAATGCTCAGCGACTCGTGGAGGGATACCGCTCGATCCTGCAGCGGATCTACCACCCAGACGCCTATTACGAGCGAGTCTGCAACTTTCTCGAAAACTTTCAAGCCGTCTCTCACACCAAGCGCCGCATGTCAGACTATATGGCCTTCTTCCGCTCGATCATGAAACAGGGCGTCTTCGGTGACTCCCGCCGGAGCTACTGGAAGTTCTTCATCGAGGCTGCCACCCGTTATCGGCATTCCTTCGATACTGCCATCACCCTGGCCATCATGGGCTACCATTTCCAAACGCTCACCCGGGACGTCTGTGAAGCCGACTGAACGGTCCCCTCTTCGCCCAGTTGCCCGTCGGTCTCGGATTAGTTCAGAAACTTGAGCTGCTTTGGAAGCCAGGCGCGATTCTTGCGGGGTGTCAATGCGCCCTCACGAACGATACGAGGCATTGACGCGCACGTACTCGGCGGTGAGATCGCAGGTCCACACTACAGCTTGCCCGCTGCCCTTTTTGAAGTCCACGATAATCGGAACCTGTTCGGCCAGCATCTTCTGGTGGAGGGCACTCTCATCGAAGGCACAGGCCTGGCCGGCCCGGCAGACCGTGACCCCGGCAATCCGTACATCAGGATGGGAAAGATCGAACAACGCGCGGTTGCGCAAGGGCGCGTACCCGGCGGCGCAGAGGATGCGGCCCCAATTCGGGTCAGCGCCGGCGAGCGCGGTCTTCACTAGGGGAGAATTCGCAATCGCTCGCACCAACTGGTTAGCGATCTCGTCCGTAGGCACGCCCCGGACCTCGATCTCTGACACGCGGGTGGCGCCCTCGCCGTCCGCCACCAGCAACAGAGCCAGTTCCTGACAGACGCTCTCGAGAGCTTTCACAAAGCGTTCGTAGTCGCTCTCCACCGTGCGAATGATGGGCGCGCCGGCTGCGCCATTCGCCATCAGGATCAAAGTATCATTGGTGGAGGTGTCGCCGTCCACCGTTACGCAATTGAACGTCCGGCGGGTTATCGCTGCGAGCGCGCGATGAGCAAGGGGCCGCGTGAGCACAGCATCCGTCATCACGAAGGCCAGCATGGTGGCCATCCGCGGATTAATCATACCCGAACCCTTGGTGAAACCGAGCAACCTTACCGGCACGTCACCCACGCGGCAGGTCGCCGTAGCCCACTTGCGCCGAGTATCGGTAGTGAGAATGGCTTCGGCCGCACCCGCGACGGCGTCGGGGGACTTCTCCGCCGCGCACGCCAAGCCAGGCAGACCACCCAGAATTTTCTTGGTATCAAGCGCGAGGCCGATCACACCGGTGGAGCAAACCAGCACTTGTTCCGCGCGGCAACCGAGCTCACGGGCTACACCGGCGGCGGTGGCCCGCGAGGCCGCCAGGCCGGCCGCGCCCGTGGCGCAATTGGCGTTTCCGGAATTCACAATCACGGCCCTGATGTTGCCGCCCGAAATGCGTAGGTGCTCCCGCGAAACCAGCACCGGCGCGGCCTGGACACGATTGGTGGTGAACACGGCGGCGGTGGCCGTATCGCTCTCGCTGGCAATAAGGGCTAGGTCCAGGCGCTTGCTTCGCTTGAGACCGCAGGCGGCAGACGCGAACTTAAAGCCCTGAGGCACATCCTCGGGAGCGAGCGGCGGCGGCTCGGAAAAGAGCGATCTCATCAGTTCACCTCCGACTGTCTGAGCCGTTCGCGGTAATGTTCGATGGAAGCGCGAACGTTCACGGCAGACGTCCCTCCCGCAGCGCTGCGCGAGCTGAGCGCAGATTCAAGCGTGAGCGCCGGTCCGAGAGTTTCGTCAAAAAGCGGGGAGAAGTGGCGAAGCTGATCCAGGGAAAAAGCCGTCCAGTCCGTGCCCAGACGTTCTGCCTCGCGCACGATCCTCCCCACCACTTCATGAGCCTGGCGGAATGGTAAACCCCGCCGCACCAGGAAATCAGCGGCTTCGGTGGCGAGCAAACCCGGGTCCGCGGCCGCGCGCCGAAGCCGTTCCTCGTTAACCTGCATAGTGGAGACCGCTCCTGTGGCCACGCGCAGAACGGCGAGCGTTTGGTCATGGGCCGCGAAGAGAGGCTCTTTGTCTTCCTGCAAATCGCGCTGATATCCCGTGGGCAAACCCTTCAGAGTCGTGAACAGACCGGAGAGTGCGGCGGTGGCGCGCGCCGTCTTTCCGCGAATCAATTCCCAGGCGTCCGGATTTTTTTTCTGTGGCATGATACTGCTGCCCGTGGAATGCTCATCGCCGGGCATCACGAAGCCAAACTCCGCCGAAGCGAACAGGACCATGTCTTCCGCCAGCCGCGAGAGGTGCGTAGCCAGAACCGAGAGAGCATAAAGATAATCGAGCGCAAAGTCGCGAGCGCTTACGGCGTCCAGGCTGTTGGCGGTGACTGCACCAAACCCCAGCTCACGCGCCAACGCTTCGCGGTCGATGGGGAAAGCGGTGCCCGCCAGAGCCGCCGAACCGAGGGGGCAGACGTCAGCGGCGCGCCGGGCACTTTCCAGGCGTTCAAGATCGCGAAAGAATCCTTCGATGTGTGCCAGCACGAAGTGCGAATAAAGGATGGGCTGGGCGTGCTGAAGGTGCGTCATGCCCGGCATCGGAACGCCGAAATGTGCGTCAGCGTGGTCCACCAGCGCTGCCAACAGTGTCGCGGTGGCGCGTCGCACGGCTGCCACGGCATCTTTCACAAACAGGCGGAAGTCAGTAGCAACCAGGTCATTGCGGCTGCGCCCGGTGTGCAGTTTCCAACCCGTGGCGCCCGCCGACTCCACCAGTGCCAGCTCCACGAAGTGGTGCACGTCTTCGGCTATTGAGTCCTGAACCCACGCTGGGTCGGAGTACGCGCGGGCCTCGATGCAGTCGAGCGCCTTCAAGATGGCGGCGCATTCGTCAGACGTCAAAAGACCGGCCCTCTCCAGGCCTCGCGCCCAAACGCGATTCACCCGGAGCTCGTAAGGCAGCAAGCGGCGATCGAATGGGAACGAGCGCTGGAATTCGTAGAAGGATTCGTCGGGCGGCCGGTCAAACCGTCCGCCCCACAACTTGGCGCCGGGTGCGCTCATCAGTACCCTGACCCTACCTCGTCGCGGCCTGGGCCTCGCGTGCCGCCGCGCCGCTTTCTTGCGGCGTGGTAACGGGCAGCGCGAAAAGATTGATGAAGCCCTCCGCGTCTTTGGGATTGTAGCGCGCCATATTGAAACTGGCCAGATCAGTGCGGTAGAGGGAATAAGACGAGGAACGGCGCGTGACCGTCACGTTGCCCTTGTAGAGCAGCAGCCCTACGCTTCCTGTGACGTGCCGCTGCGAGGCGGCGAAAAAGCCGTCAAGAGATTCGCGCAGCGTAGTGAACCAGAGCCCGTTGTAGACCAACTCAGCATAGCGGGCGGCGAGAGCCTGCTGGAAGTGCGCGGTTTCGCGATCGAGACACAGTGCCTCAAGCTCGCGATGCGCGGTGACCAGGAGAGTGCCACCCGGCGTCTCGTACGCTCCCCGAGACTTCATGCCCACCAACCGGTTTTCCACGATATCGATACGTCCCACGCCGTGCGCCGCGGCCAACGAATTCAGCCGCGCGATTAACTCGACCGGACTCGCCGGGCGCCCATCGATTGACACCGGCGTGCCCGCATCGAATCCGATCTCAACTTCCGCTCCCTCCGCCGGCGCCTTCTCCGGCGAAGTGATCCATTGCCACATGGTCTCCTCCGGGGCGTTTAGCGGGCTTTCCAGACGGCCGCCTTCATGGCTGAGGTGCCAGAGGTTGCGGTCGCGGCTGTAAATGTTGGCCGTGGTCTGCTCCACCGGCACGTTATGCTCGCGCGCGTAAGCGATGGCGTCTTCGCGCGACTGAATGGTCCATTCGCGCCACGGAGCAATGATCTTGAGTCCTGGCGCTAGCGCTTTATAGGTGATCTCGAAGCGTACCTGGTCATTGCCCTTGCCTGTGCAGCCGTGGGCCACCGCATCTGCGCCCACACGCAAGGCCACCTCCACCTGCCGCTTGGCAAGCACCGGCCTGGCCATGGATGTGCCCAGCAGATACCGGTGCTCGTAGACGGCTCCGGCGCGCAAGGTGGGCCAGACATAGCCAGTTACGAATTCTTCTCGCAGGTCCTCCACATAAGCGGCGGAGGCTCCGGTTGCGAGGGCCTTGCGGCGGGCCGCCTCGAGGTCCTCTTCCTGACCGACATTGCCGATCATGGCGATGACGTCGCAGTGGTAGTTTTCCTTCAGCCAAGGAATGATGATCGACGTATCGAGCCCGCCTGAGTATGCAAGCACAACTTTGTTGGGCACTGAGTTCTCCGTGTTAGGTCAGGTGTCAGGTACCGGGTGTCAGGTTCCAGGGACTACGGTGTTAGGTTTCAGATGTTCGAGATCAGGATACAGCGTCAGACCGTCTTCCATCTGCTCGGCGGTACCTTTGCTATAGCGGCGGTCTGCCGATGCCGAAAGTGCGGTTGCAGCATGATGAAACGCTGGGGTCCCTGACATCTGGCTCCTGGACCTAACACCTGAAACCTGCCATCTATTTCAATAGGGTCAGCATAATGGCGTTCTGCACGTGCAGCCGATTCTCCGCCTGATCATAGATGACGGACCGTTTCGAATCGATCACGCCTTCGGTGACCTCAGACCCGCGATGAGCCGGCAAACAGTGCATGAAAACCGCGTCGTGCGCCGTCAGGCCCATCAGCGACTCCGTCACCTGATAAGGCACGAAAGCCGTCTCGCGCTCTGCGGCTTCGTGCTCATATCCCATGCTAACCCAGACGTCGGTGTAAACCGCCTGTGCGCTATGAACGGCCTCCGCCGGATCGGTGAAGAGTTCAATTTTGGCGCGAGTCTCGCGAGCCGCGCGGCGAGCGTCGGCCACGATTTCAGGGTTGGGACCATAGGCGGCCGGTGTGGCCACGCGCATGTGCACGCCCAGACGCGCTGCGGCCAGCATGAGCGAGTGGCACATGTTGTTGCCGTCCCCCACGTATGCAAATTCGAGGCCGCGCAAGCTGCCGAAGCGCTCTTCCAACGTAAAGAAATCAGCGAGGGCCTGGCAGGGATGGAAACAATCGGTAAGCGCGTTGATTACAGGAATGCTGGCGTATTGGGCCAACTCCTCGAGGGTGGACTGCGCGAAAGTACGCGCCACGATGCCCTGTACCCAGCGCTCAAGGCTCTTCGCCAGATCCTTCACCGCTTCGCGGCTACCGAGATGCGAATTCGAGTGGTCCAGAAACACTGGGGAACCCCCCAAGTTGCGGATACCCACTTCGAATGACACACGAGTGCGAAGCGATGGTTTCTCGAAGATCATGGCCACAGATCGCCCGCCAAGAGCACTCCGGTAGCGCTCAGGATGAGATTTAACGTCGGAGGCAAGGTGATATAGGTCGTGCACGCCCGCTGACCGACATTCCGCGCCGGTCAAAAGGTCGCGCGACCTCGTTAGGGTTCCTACCATCGGACTCATCACTGCTACGCTCATGTTCGCTACCTCCGTCAGGACGCCAGCTTCCGCAAGACCACTTTC
>JASHYZ010000208.1 GCA_030042795.1 Terriglobia bacterium
GGCTTATCAGGACGAGAAGGCGAAACCACGGCCGGCGTGACGTTCTATGGCGAATGAGGGAGTGCTCACCGCTTTCGTGATCGTCACCGCAGTCGCGGTGCTGATCCAGGCGGCCATTTTGTTCGCGATCTTCCAGGCCTTGCGTCAGCTTCGCGAAGCAGTGATTCGCATCGAGGCGGGCCTCCAGGAGCATTTTCACCCTCTGCTGCGCTCGCTCCGTAGTGTTGTGGAGGCCGCGCGCGAGCCGGTGAGTGTGATTCTGGGCAACCTGGCCGGCATCAGCGGAATTGTTCGGGAGCGCACTCAGGCAACGGACGCGGTGGCAGCCGAACTCGTGGACCGGTTTCGGGCCCAGGCGGTCCACGCGGATGAATTGCTGACCTCAACGCTCGAGAAGATGCAACGAGCCGTGGACGCTGTCGAGCGCGGCGTGCTAGTACCCGTCCGCGAACTGACGGCACTGTTGGCGGGCGTGCGCCGGGGACTCGACTTTTTCCTGGGACGGCGCCGCCCGCGCACGGGCGAGGGCGCTCGCCAGGAAGAGGAACTCTTCATCTGACGCTCGTAGAGATGCTTTCGGATTTTACGCGGGATCGGCAACCCGTCGCCGGGCTGGGCGTCTACTGCAGAGGTCTTCGTAGCAGCGCCTGGGTTTGAGCCAGCTCGGGTTCCGCCGGGCGCGCAGCTCTGTCGTCGAAGTAGGCTTTGATGACGTCTCGGGCGACCGGAGCCGCCACGGAGGATTCTTCGCCGTGCATCACCAGCGCGGCCACCACAATCTCAGGATTATTGAAAGGCGCGTAGCCCACAAACCAAGCGTTGTTACGATAGGCCCCATTGTGGGCGGACTGCTTGAGGTTCACGCTCACCACCTGTGCCGTACCCGTCTTGCCCGCGATGTCGAGCCCGGCCACGTGGGCGCTCGCTCCAGTACCGCCTTCGTTCACTACACCCCACAGGCCTTGGGTCACCGCCTGCACCGTCGAGCCGCTCAGCGGAAAGTCGCGTTCGCCATCGCTCCGGGGTTCCTGGCCCAAGGCTTCCAGTTCGTTCTCGAAAACCAGGTGGGGGCGATGAAATCGTCCACCCGACACGACGGCGCTGAGCATCTCGGCGAGCTGCAGAGGTGTTGCCTCTAAGGCGCCCTGCCCGGTCGCCACCGAAATCGTCTCGCCGGCCCACCACTTGCGCTTGAAGACGCGCTCCACCCATTCGGGCGACGGCACCAGCCCCGGGTCCTCGCTCGGCAGGTCAATCCCAGTGCGTGCGCCCAGGCCCAACTGCTTGGCAAAATAGGCCAGCTTATCGATTCCAAGCATTTTGCCGAGCGTATAGAAATAGACGTCGCAGGACTGAACGATGGCCTTGTGCAGGTCGACCTCGCCGTGCGACTTATGTTTATTCCACACCCAATCGTGATAGGTGTGACCGTAGATGGTGATCTCTCCTGGGCAAAATATCGTAAAGCTGGGCGTGATGGTGCCGGTTTCAAGCGCCGCCGTGGAGGTTACGATCTTGAAGACGGAGCCCGGCGCCAACTGAGCCTGGATGGCCTTATTTAGCAGCGGCTTTGAGGGATCGGTTGTAAGCTGCTTCCACTCGGCTTGGTCAATCCGGTGGGCGAAGTCGTTGGGGTCAAAATCAGGATGGCTCACCATGGCGAGCACTTCTCCTGTGCGGGGATCCAAGGCCACGACGGCGCCCTCGCGATCGCCGAGCGCCATTTCCGCGGCCATCTGAAGGTTGAGATCCACCGTCAGGCGCAAGTCATTTCCGGGGTGGGCGTCAACCGTGGTCATGGATCCAACCTCCTGGCCGCGGCTGTTCACCACTACCCTGCGCATGCCGTCCTGTCCGGCCAGCACGTCGTTGTACTCGCGCTCAATCCCGCTCTTACCGACCACGTCGCCCGGACGGAAACGGGAGTGGTTCTCGGCGATCACGTCCTCTGAGACCTCGCCAACGTAGCCGATCATTGACGCTGCCACAGCATGCTTGAGATAGAAGCGCTCTGGTGTTTGAATCAGGTCGAGCTCCGGGTACTCCATGCGGTGCGATTCGACAAAGGCCACATCCTCGATCGACGCTGAGGGTTTCAACAGAACCGGCTCGTAGTGAGGGAGATGAGCCGCACGTTCGACAAGCTGCCAGGCGTCGTCCGGATTCAGTCCAAGCCCTACGGCGATCTTGCGCAGGCGCTCAGGGGTGAGCGCCGCCGCATTCTCGCGGGACAGGAGGACGCTGAAGGCGGGCATATTGTCGACCAGCAGCCTGCCTTTCCGGTCAAGAATCTTGCCACGCGGGGCGATCACCGGCAGATTACGAATACGATTTCGGTCTGCCTCCTGCGCGTAGTACTGGTGCTGATCGACTTGCAGTCTCCAATAGCCCCCCAACAAGCCTAGAAAGACCAGACACACGAAGTACTGGAAGGCAGTTATCTTCCAAGCTGGTAACCGCCCATCGTATGAATACGAGTTCTTTTTTCTTGAGAGTCCAGACCGCATTTCGTTTAGCAATGCGCCTCAACGCTTATAGGCTCCAGCGGCATCGAAGGAACCGAGGCGTGATCGGCGCTACCTCAAGATTTTCTAAGCTACCACAAGTGGAAGAGCAGCGACAAGTTAAGTGATTGGTCAGTAGAGCGGTTAGAAGATTGTGCAATCCCTCTACCTCAACAACTCTTGCTCATCACTATCAACTTGTTTCTCCGTTACAGGTTTTTCTTCTTGAGCTGCGTTAGCATCCGCAAAAAGGAGTTCCATAGCAACATTCCAGCCATCCATTGGGTTAAAACTCCACCTCGTGCGCTCCAACCGTCGTTGTCTATTACTGTTCGCTTATGTATTCTAGATAAAACAGATCAACACAGGCAAGTCAAGCTTAATCTTTCTTGTAGGATAGACTGTGAAAAAAGGATGGGCTGACGGCGATCTACTTGACACCGTTTCAGCTTCGGATAAAGGGCCTGAAGAGTGATTGGAATTGGTAGCCATGTCCGCAAAAGCGAGGACCGGCGAGTAGCTGCTAATACCCTTAGATTCGCTTTATGACCGCACCGCTGCCGGTCCGAACACGAAGCATGTCAAAACGTTGCTGCCACTTAACTTCAGGAAAATTTTACGCTGGGCGCGAGTAAGCCCCACGCTCCACAGCGCATGGAGTAAAATGGAATCCGTTGATCCCATTACGGTTGACGATATCAGTGGGCTCTGGTCATAGGCGTGCACCAGCACACCGTGAATGAGAAGATGGAGCTAGGAGACTCTCATTGATGCCCTTTGACCAACTGCGCCGAGCCGCCCCACAAGCCCAAGAGACGATGCCGACCATCGAAGACGGTGTCTATCTTGAAGACCTTGCCGATGGTGCTGAGATTGAGTTGAAAACCCGGCATCATCACTACAGGATTGTGAAGGGCGGTCGCACCCAGGCGCGCATCTCTGGTCACCCGCAAATCTGTCCGGAGCCCGTTACGGTGGAAATTGAAGGTTCCAGTCGCACTGGCTTCGGCGGATTCAAGCCGGGATTCATCGGACGCGGAATGCACCTCACATTTGAGCACCCGACGTATCACACCATCACGACTTCTCGCATTCTGGAAATTCATCGAGTCCATTGAGATAGCCAGACGTATTTGGCAGGGCCCAACAGCGCGCAAAAACCGTCTGGACGTCTTGCGCCCATGCTACGCGGGCTGCGGCCTCTCACGGCCAGGCGCAGGGGGACTGGGCTGCGGCTTCAGCACTTGAGTGGTGGCGGGCTCCGGCGGTTTCGGGGGCGCCGGACGCACCAAGGCGGGCAGCGGCTTGCCCTCCACCAACAATTTCACCTCGTTGGCGTCGAGCACTTCCCGCTCCAGCAGCGCATCGGCAATCCGCACCAGAGCGTCGCGATGAGTAGAAAGGATGTCTTTGGCGCGCTGATAACCGGTCATCACCAGGCTCTTCACTTCCTGGTCAATCTTGATGGCCGTGTCTTCGCTGAAGTCACGCGAAGTAGCAAGGTCGCGGCCCAGGAAAATTTCGCCTTGGTTCTTCCCGTAGGCTAGCGGCCCCAGGTCGGTCATGCCCCATTCGCAGACCATCCGGCGCGCGAGTTCCGTCGCCTGCTCAATGTCATTACCGGCGCCGGTCGTAATGTGATCGAGGAAGGTTTCCTCGGCCACGCGTCCCCCCATCATGATGGCGAGCTGGGATTCGAGCTGGTCGCGCGTGTAGGTGTGGCGGTCGTCGAGGGGAAGCTGCATGGTCACGCCCAGAGCCATGCCGCGCGGGATAATGGTTACTTTATGCAGCGGATCAGCGTGCGGCACCAGCATGGCCACCAAAGCGTGACCGCCCTCATGATAAGCGGTATTCTTCTTCTCTTCGTCGGAAAGAATCAGCGACTTGCGCTCGGCGCCCATCAGCACCTTGTCTTTGGCCGCCTCGAAATCCCACATGGTTACTTGCTTGCGATTCTGGCGTGCTGCCAGCAGCGCCGATTCGTTCACCAGGTTGGCGAGGTCGGCGCC
>JASHYZ010000209.1 GCA_030042795.1 Terriglobia bacterium
GATTCAAAGCCTCCTCAAGTTGGCCGCCCATCTTGCCGGAGCTCTTCAAAATTCCCTTCGGATTTGTCTCCCAATCGTGCTCAATCTTGGGGATGAGATCCAGCATTCCCGCATGGCCAGCTCCGCTGCGCTTCGGGATATTGACCGCGGCAAAGAAGGGCTTCTTGGCAGACGTCATGATGACGTTCAAAGGCCAGCCGCCCGACTTGGTGAGTATTTCGCAAGCCTCCATGTATTGGCGATCGATATCCGGGCGTTCCTCCCGATCGACGAGAATAGCCACGAACGCCCGATTCATGAGGCCGGCGACCTCGGGGTCCTCGAAGTCCTCCTTCTGCATCACATGGCACCAGTGGCAACTCGCGTAGCCGATGGAAAGGAAAATCAGCTTGTTCTCGCGTTCGGCGCGCGCGAACGCCGCCGGGCCCCACGCATACCAGTGCACCAGGTCGTGAGCGTGTTCGAGAAGATAGGGGCTCTTTTCGGAACTGAGATGGTTGAGATCTTCATCCCCTGCCACGGGCGCCGAAGGTACCTGCGTGTTGCTCGCAGATGCCCGAAGAAGACAAGACCCCGCGGCGGCCACTGCCAAGGCAGCAGCCACCGCGAGTACTGCGGGGGTGCCTGGATAAACTTGCTGAGAAGGCATGACAACAGCTAACGTCCCGCTGCCCAAACCCGCGAGCGCTAGAACCGGTAAGTATAGCTCGCGAGCCAAACGTAGTCCGCAAAAGCTGCGTCGCCGTGCGTGCCGTAGACCTCGTCAGGGTAGCTGCGCGTCCGGTCCCGGTACATGGCCTTGCCTACCTGGAAGGTCCAGATGTTTTTGTGCCGCACCCATTGAAGGCCCGGTTCCAGGGATATCGCGAAGCCTGGCCTGCGGAAACCATAGTTGTTGCCGATCACATCGCGTGACGGGACGCCTTCGATGCGAGGGCCGAACGTCAATGCGAGGCCGGGAACCTGGAGAATAGGGTGGGCCACGCCAATCTCAGCCAGGTATTCGTCTGAGATGGCAACATACTGTTCAAGCGGAAGGGTCTGGCCTGTTAGAGTGTGGTTTGTGCCTCCCTGCGTAAGCAGATAACTGCCATCCGCGTAAAGCACCGTACTTTTCCCGAGCATCCTAAAGCCTTGCCCCTCGAGCACAACTCCCCATCCCCCGATGCCCGGCTGGATGGAGTAATCGTCGGCGATGGTCGTCTCCGGACCGCCCGATGTTTTTTGCACGACCTCCTCAATGTCTGACCTCCCGGTCGGGAACTGAAGGCCGACGCCCAAGGCGATGTTGCCGCGGGTGGCGTTCGAGGGTTTCCACAACCAAGCCTGCGCAGTAATGGGTATGTCCCCAAGACCCTGAGCGGACATCGTGTATGGAGAGCTGTTCGAGCGCCGTGTGGCGAACTCCACCGGCGTAGTGAAGGTAAAGCTCCAGCGCTCCGTCGCCTGGTAAGTTAAAGAGAAATCGAAAAGATTAATCTTATTCTCGACCTGATTCCCGAGCTGGAAGCGGTATTCCTGCTCGACCGGGCCAACGAAATGGCGAAAGGAGAACTGGTGCCGGCCGTCAATCGTCAGTTGCCAATGCTTAGGGGTGAGATACCCGCCCTGAGTTTCCGGACCCACCACCTCGCCGGTGGAATGAGCAATAATGCAACCCTGTGCGTGCGCAAGAGGAGCTGACGCTGCCCCTACGAACGTGAGAACCGCAGCCATATAGAAGTAACTGGATAAAGCCAATTGACTTGGTGAGTGCACACCTCGCCCCCCAGTCTTAAGCAAAGTCATCCTCGAATCCTCCAAAAGATTGAGTTCCCAACCCCTGTTTGACGCGAGGCCCACACGACCGCGCACGCCCTGTGGGTGACAGAGTCTGGCAATGAATCGGCGCTTCCCTTGTTCCGCGAGCTGTTGCCCTGCGGCAGGGGAGCCAATGACTCTATAAGCCGATAGATACAGAATCAATAATGGGAAGAGAGGAGAGAATAAATCAAAAAGGGCTACTGGGAGCAGTATTTTTTGCTCACCTCAAACGGACCGCGAAATCAGGTTAATCGAGCAAGCGCAGCGGCGGGTCAATAAACAACAGGTGCATCAACCAACGTGCTCTTACCGTTCCTCCACAGAGCATATTGAAACTTAGGCCCTGCGTTCATGGAAGCGGCGCCGATCTCACCGCGATTATTGATGGCGATGACGCAGGCGAAAATTGAGCGATTGTGCGGGTCCGTCTTTACCATGTGCTGCAGCAGGTCCGCGCAAGCGTCCTGCGGAGATGCGCCGCGCGCCATGTTATGGACGATGGAGACACTGGTACAGTAGTTGGTCATGGTGTCGCCGTCGCCGGTGGCCGAGGCGGCGCCCACATTGTCATCCGCATAAACGCCGCAACCGATCAGCGGCGAGTCACCCACCCGGCCGTGAATCTTCCAGGCGGCGCCCGAGGTGGAACAGCCGGACACCACGTGGCTGTTGCCGTCGACGGCCACAAAGCCGATGGTGTCATGGTTTGATGGATCGGCCCAGTAGGTCTCGTGGTTGGGCTTGTTCTTCCAGTCGAGCCATTTCTGCAGACTCTCCGGCGTGAGCAGTTGGAACGGTTTGAAGCCCATCTTGAGCGCGAACTGATACGCGCCTTCGCCGGCCAGCGTGGTGTGCCGCGTCTTCTCCAGCACCTGGCGGGCTACCGAGATAGGATTTTTGATGCTGTGCAAGCTGCAAACCGCGCCCGCGCGATGCCGGGTGCCATCCATGATGGCGGCGTCGAGTTCCACTTCGCCGTCTTCATTGGGCAGGCCGCCGTAACCAACGCTCGTTATCTTGGGGTCGTCTTCGGTCACGTTAATTCCCTTTTCCACGGCGTCAAGCAGGCTGCCGCCGGAGTGAAAAATCTCGAAAGCCCGTTCGACTGCCGGCTTCCCGTGGGGCCAGGTCGCCAGAAACACCGGACCCGCTTCCGCAGCCGGCCCCACGCTCAAATCCGCAGCCGAAAGTGCGGCTGCGCCCGCCACAGACTTCATGAATTCACGCCGATCGAATGAGTCCATTTTCCCTCCCGAAATCCTCAATAGAACGAGCGGTTGTAGAACGGCCTTCACCCGAGTGTAAAGGAATTGCGCACTCGCGCCCAGTCTTTCGCTGATTCCACGTATTCCACAGGCCATCTCTCACATTCCAAAGCATGTCATAAACAGTCCCACTTGTCGCGCCAGTACCCAAGTTCTCATTCGTCCTTGCTAGCTTCGTAAGGTGTCGCGCGTTTGTCTTACGACGAGGCCTGTTTCAAGCTCAGGGGTGAAGATGGAGCGTCGTAGTGTAGCCTAGCTCTGTGGCGAAGCTGCGTACGATCGTCGAAGCGGTTGATTCCAAGGGCGGTCCGAGGCCGCTCCAGACCTTGGTTTCGCACAACTCTTCAACCCGTGGCGCGAAACACTCCCGGACACTTCATTCATGTGAGAGAAGGAGATATCGCAAGATGCCAAGGTACAAAGTAGGTACAGGACAAGTTGCAGCAACCACAAGCTCGTTGCCCGTGGGTCAAACTCAGACGTTCCAGGCCGGACTGTACGATAGTTCCGACGTTGCTATCCCACCAGACGCCGGGACTGCTCAATGGACCAGCACCGACGGGGGCACGATCATCACGCTCGCATACACCTCCGCAAACCCGGGTCTGTGCTCAGTTACCGGAGTGGCTCCCGGCAGCACCACGCTCAACTACAACGCGGACTTTAGCGGCCAGCCTTACAGCGCCCAGTTCGCGATCACCGTGTCCTAAGACTTTGGGGACTGCGGCGGCTCACTTGCCCTGAATTCGAGCGTATTCGGCGCGAGCCTGCTTCAGCACCGGCACGTCCGGGTCTGCGTTATTCCACAGATCGAGGAATGCCTCGTAAGCGGCGAGGGCGGCGGGCCGGTCGCCCTCCAGTGCTTGGGCGCGAGCCAGTTGGAGCTGGGCAAGCGCGCCAATCGGCTCATTGACCACGATCCCCGGGTGGCCGAGGATTCTCTGAAACTCCGCAGCAGCCTGCGGACCCTCGTGGGCCGCCAGGTACGCCAGGCCCCGCACGTAGGCCGGATACAGATTCAGCATGAGCGAGTTCACCGTCGGAGAACCAAGCTCATAGGGGATGGCCGACTGTAGCAATTCGACAGCTTCTTGCGGCCGGCCGTGGCTGATGGCGAGCGCCCCGCGGATGGCCGGGAGGTAGCTGAACTTCACAGCGGTATCCGCCGGGAAGCGGCGGGCAAGATCGTCGGCGAACTTCATGGCCTTCGGGTTACCGGCAAGAGCGAGGGCGAGGCCGGCGGCCGCGCTCACGTCGCGTCCTGCGGCGAGGGACCGGCCAGCTCCCGGGCCAGCCTGGGCAAACTCGCCGAACAGGGCCTCGCGCAGCGCCGCCACCGCCTGCCAACCCAGGGCTGTTTCTTTCTGGCCCGCGCGTCCGGCAGACTCCACCGCCTCGTGGGAGAAGGTTCGGGCCTGCTCCAAACGTCCGTAAAAAGCCTCGGTGTCAGACTCATACGCAAGCATCACGTCTTCAATGCCCCTTTTCCCCTGCGACCATGCAACCTGCTCTCTCGTGGCGGCGTTGTCGCGCTGAAGAAATGCGAGCTGATAACGCAGGAAGCGCAGGTAAGGTGAGTCTGCCTTCTGCTGGATCGCCTCGTCGTAAGTGGCCTTGGCCTCCTCAAGGCGGCCCAGGGCCAGATAGAAATTCATCAAATTCGATAACCAAGTTGCGTCGTGGGGCTTCAGATCGAGCGCCCGCCGCATTTCAGTGAGAGCCCGGTCGTAGTCGCCCTGGCGCGCATAGCAGACTCCCAGATTGCCTCGCGCGATGGCATCGAGCGGAAATGCGCTTACCCACAGTTGGTAGGTTTGCCGCGCCTTCTCCAGGTCCCCGGTCACTAAGTCGTAATAGTGCGCCTCAATTTGTCGCCGTTCGGGCTCGCTCGCATGGCTGCGCAGTTCGTAAGCCTTGCGAAGATTTTCGCTCGCCAACTGATCCTCACCGAGGTCCGTATACGCTACACCCAGAGCCTCGTAAGCTGAGGCGAAATTGGGATCGAGCTGGATGGCCTGGCGCAAGAAGGGGATGGAACCGGCATCGCCGGAGGCCTCGAGGACGGCACGGGTGCCGAGGGTGAAGGCCTGCAGAGCCTCAAACGAGGGCGTCGTTGCTCTCTCGATGGGAGTGTCGTATTGCCGCAGTGACTGCAGCGATTCGCCGAGTTCCCTGCGCAGACCGGCTGCGGCCTTGTCGAGCGCCCCGAGCACCTTCTCCTTCCCCGCGGCCGTGGCCTGTTGCTGCGCCAGCCAGTCTCCGCTAAGGCAGTTCGTCGCCTTCAGCTCGACAACATATTCGCTTCCCAAACTCGAGATGGACCCGCTGATAACGGCTTCACTGCCGGAGCGCCGGCACAACTCGCGGGCCAGTTCGGGCGTTAGCGGCGCGAGAGCAGGCTGCTCCATTTGCTGGAGGGTGGCAGTCAAGTTTTCCTCGGAGAGCACGTTAAGAAACGGTGACTGAGTGAGCGCCACGCCCAGCGCCTGCCTTAGCGTGCCGTTGAAGACGGAGTCACCCGTATGATTTGAAAACTCCCCGATGACCACCGAATGCCTGCCGCCCAGCACGGGTTTGCGGGCAACCTGGAAGGAGTAAACCCCAGTTACGATAACCGCCATCACCACGACACAGGTCAACGCCAACATCCATCGTTTTGCAGCCGGAGAGATGACCGGCGTGGCCGTCTTTCGTCGCGGACGCTCCAAGTCAGCTTTCATCTCGGCCGCGCTTTGGTACCGCAGGGTCCGGTCCCTCTGAAGGGCCTTGGAAATCACACCGCGGATCGCGCCCGCGATAGTGGTTTCAGCCTCTCCCGCTGCAGCCAACTCCTTCTGTCCGGCGGGACTTTCCCACGCTTCCGCCAGCTCATACAGCACCAGGCCAAAGCTGAACACGTCGGAGCGCGCATCCAGCTCCTTGCTGCGAGCCTGCTCGGGAGACATATAGGCAAAAGTCCCCACGGCAGCGCCGCG